>JAYTRP010000442.1:0-12463 GCA_043746145.1 Hyphomicrobiales bacterium
AAGCTCGATATTGCCGATCATAGTCTCGTCGCCGAGCAGGTACGGGGAGGGACCATGAACTTCCGCCAGTGGTTTGTCGCGAATGCACGCCGCAACGCCGGCCGTGCCCGGTGGCGAGCTCTATTCCAGAGTTTCGATGCGGTAATCACTCCGGTAACCCCAACTCCTGCTTTCCCCCACGATCATCTTCCCGATCAGGGGAAGCGGGTGCTGACCATCAATGGCGCGCGGCATGAATATTTTGAAAACGTGCTGTGGGCGGGCGTCGCAACTCTGCCCGGCCTGCCCGCAACCGCAATGCCGATCGGCCGTTCCCGCGATGGCCTTCCTATTGGCGTGCAGATTATCGGCCCCTGGCTCGAGGACCGAACCTGCCTAACGCTCTCGCGGTTGATCGAACGCGAATTTGGCGGTTTCTCGCCGCCCCCTGGTTTTGCTTGAAATACGCGGTGAGGTGGCGCTACCGCGAGTCACGCTCGTCAAGCAGTGCTGTCAGCCGAGTCACGGTCCTCCAGTTACGAAGCGTGGAGATGACGTCGAGTTGGGCGTCCAGCCAAGCATTGGTGATTTTCGATCCCGACACGCCATTGGGCAAATGAAGATAGAGCGTCGCGCCGACAAGCGCGAAAGAGTCTGCTGGAGACCGCGTCAGATCGAGGCTAACGCTCGCGGGTTCGCGGGAGAGAAGGGCGACATGCAAACTTGCAGGGTCGAGATGGGGCCGGAACGGGTTGCCTGCCACAAGTACCCGAAATTCTGAAGCCGATCGGGTGATGATCGGGACATGCAAACCTCGATCGCGGGCCAGGAGTGCGGATACCTCGCCCGCGACGGCAGCGACGTCATTTGTGTCGAACACCACATTGCCGCTCTGAATTAAGGTGGAGACACTGCGCGCTCCAGCGGCTTCAAATGCGGCGATTAACGATTTCATCGGCAAACGATTTGCGCCGCCGACGTTGACGCCGCGGAGCAAAGCGACGTGCAAGCTCAATCGTTTGTGCGCTCCCTGGCCTTTGCCTCGTTCCAAAGAGCGTCCATCTCTTCAAGGCTCGATTCAATAGGCGAGCGGTTTCGAGCGGTCAACGCCGTCTCGATATGAAGAAAGCGGCGCTCGAATTTTGCGTTGGCGCCGCGCAGGGCCTGCTCGGGATCGACGGAAAGATGGCGCGCAAGGTTGGCGACCGTGAACAGAAGGTCGCCCACTTCCGCAGCCGCGGCTTTATCATCATTGGAGACGATCTCGGCTTCAACTTCGATGATCTCCTCGCGAATCTTGGCGATCACGGCGAGCGAGTCATTCCAATCAAAGCCGACCTTGCTGGCCTTTTCCTGAAGTTTTAGCGCGCGGGTGAGCGCCGGCATCGCGAGCGAAACACCGGACAGAGCGCCGTCGGATCGCGGGTCCAGCCCTCCCGGCGTCGTTTGCGCCTTTTCACGCTTTTCCGCGCTCTTGATCTCGTTCCAAAGCACCTTGACTTGCTCTGGCGAAAGGCCCGTAGCCTCACCAAAAATATGGGGATGCCGGCGAATTAGTTTGGACGTTATCGACTCGACAACGTCACCGAAATCGAAACTTTGCTGCTCCTCGGCCAACCGAGCGTGAAAAGCGACCTGAAGCAGCAGGTCGCCCAGTTCTTCTCTGAGATTGGCGTTATCGCCGCGCTCGATCGCGTCGACCACTTCGTATGCTTCTTCAAGCGTATAGGGGGCAATGGTCGAGAATGTTTGTTTGAGGTCCCACGGACAGCCTGTGCTCGGCGCTCGGAGCGCGGCCATGATCTCGATCAGGCGGTGAATGTCGCGCGAAGGAGTCATGAAATAGCGGTCGGCCCTGAGTCGCGGCGAGCGTGCGAAGTCAGGGCGCTATGAAGCGCCCTGAATGCTTAAATCGATAACGAAATCGCTTCGCGACCCTTCGGGGTGTCGACTACGCGCATATTGACCGCTTGACCTTCCGCAAGGTGCGAAACACCGGCAGGACCGAGGATCGAGATATGGACGAAGACGTCCTTGCCGCCATCGTCGCTCGCTACAAATCCAAAGCCCTTGGCGTCGTCGAACCATTTCACCTTGCCGCTTACAGGAACAGCGGCAGTCGGGTCCGGCGCAACGCGACGTGGAGGGCGCGGTCCTTCGGTAAATGCACGCTGCGGTCGTTCGACGACGCCCGCAGTGTCGACCTCGACGACACGGGTCACCTGTGCGCCCTTGGCGCCGGCGCCCACGATCACGCGCAACTTGGCGCCCGCTGGCACGGACTCGTGGCCCGACGAGTGCAGCGCATTGGCGTGAAGGAACGCGTCGCCCTGGCCGCCCGCCAGTTCGACGAAGCCGTACCCCTTATCCGCCTTGAACCATTTGACTACAGCATCGACAGTGGGACCGCTGGCCACCGCTCCCGGCCCGCCAGCGCCGCCCATCGGGCTGCCTGCAGCCGGGGAGCCACCGAACCCAGCGTCCGGACTGCCCCCAAAGCCGCGCGCACTGCGGAGCTTCGGCTCGTATGGCATCGGCCCATCGTCGTCGAAGCCGCGCTTACGAGGCGCACGGAAATCCTTACCCTTGCTCATGTGACCTTACTTCTCCGCCCAAACCTGAAAATCCGGCGTCTTTCCCTCAAAGTGGGGACATCGACCGCCGTCGCCTCGCCCCTCGGCGAAACCTCGCAATCCCAAACCGCGTGTCGAGCGCTCGCCCCACAACGAAGCAGGGCGCTTCGAGCAGGTGTCGATAGTCCGAAAGTCTCAGGGAGAGAAGATTCGGAAGCCGGACAAATCCACGATGCGGCGATCATATCCGCTATCGCCCGATTAATTATCGGGAAGGATTCACTTTTTTCCATCAGCATCTTAAAGACCCGCCCCGTCGACGGGATCGACTGTCGAAGAAGGCCGGCTTGCTAATAACGCCTTCTGTACTATTTTGCTAGTGGATTTTGCGTGCTGAACCCCAAGTATATCAGCGGTAAGCCCGAGATTGGCGCGATTAGCGGCCTTCTTTCGGAACATCGCAGGGGCCGATGATCACAGTCCCACCTCTTATGGAGGCCGTAGCGGCATAGTCGATCGAATTGAATTGCGGCGATGGCGCTATAGCAGCGACGTTTTGGGAATGAGTTGTGGTTGGGGCGATATTATCAGCGAACTGCTGCGCCGATTGACCGATAAAGACACACGAAATTGTGATCGCAACGGCTACTAGCGTCGCGAACTGAATTTGCCTGCCGCCTGACGGCGCTTCTTTTTCATCTTGCATTCGGCCGATCTCGCTAAGCTTACTCGTAGGTAAGAGTTTAGCCGCGTGCCGGTTAACATCGCATTATCCCTAGTATCCGATGCCGACCAGGTTATCGAAAATCAGATATCAACTAAGTCGCGCGCTTTCGGCGCCCGTTCCTGGATAAATGCAAACCGCGCTTCCGGCTTTGGCCCCATCAACCGCTCTACCGCGTCATCGGTAAATTGCCGCTCGTCAAGAATCACAACTCTGAGCAGGGTGCGCCGCGCAGCGTCCATCGTCGTGTCTCGAAGATCCCTCATTGGCATCTCGCCTAAACCTTTAAAGCGGCTCACCTCGATGGCGCCGCGTCCCGAAAAACCGTGCTTCATCAGCCGGTCCTTGTCGGCATCGTCGCGAGCATAGATCGATTTCGCCCCCTGTGTGAGCCGGTACAGCGGCGGGGCGGCAATATACAGATGTCCTTCGTCGATCAACTTCGGAGTCTGGCGGTAAAAAAAGGTAATCAGAAGCGAAGCTATATGCGCGCCGTCGACATCGGCGTCGGTCATGATGATGATCTTGTCATAGCGCAGGTCTTGCGAGCGATAATGCGAGCCGGTCCCTGCGCCGAGCGCCTGGACAAGATCTGAGAGCTGCTGGTTAGCGGCGAGTTTCTCGCGCGTGGCATTGGCGACGTTTAGGATTTTTCCTCGCAGCGGCAGAACAGCTTGTGATGCACGGTCGCGTGCTTGTTTCGCTGACCCGCCGGCTGAATCGCCCTCAACAATAAATAATTCAGAACCCTGCATCGAATTGTTTGTGCAATCTGCGAGCTTGCCCGGCAGGCGGATTTTGCGTGTCGCGGTCTTGCGCGCGACGTCCTTCTCGGCGCGGCGGCGCAACCGCTCCTCGGCGCGTTCGACCGTGAAATCGAGCAGACGGGCCGCTTGGCTTGGCGCCGCAGCGAGCCAATGATCAAACGCATCTCGTACGACGTTTTCGACAATGCGAGCCGCTTCTAGGGTTTGTAGCCGTCCCTTGTTCTGTCCTTGGAACTCGGGCTCGCGAATGAAAATCGAGATCATCGCGGCGCAACCCGACATCACGTCGTCGGCGCTCAAGAGGGCGGCGCGCTTTGATTGACCCACCCGCTCGGCGTGATCGCGAAGGCCACGGAGGAGCGCCGAGCGCAATCCGGTCTCGTGCGATCCGCCATCCGCTGTTGGAATTGTGTTGCAATAGGAGTGGACAAAGCCGTCCTCGACCGTCAGCCAACTGATCGCCCACTCGACTGACCCGTGCTTGCCCTCCTTTTGCACATTGCCGGTGAAGACGGCGTCGACCACCGCCTCCTGACCTTCGATGTCAGCCGCGAGATAATCCTTGAGACCGCCGGGAAAGTGAAACGTCGCTTCCGCCGGAGTCTTTCCATCGGCCTCGATCAGCGAAGCCGCGCAACGCCAGCGAATTTCGACGCCGCCAAACAGATACGCCTTGGAGCGTGTCATCTTGAAAAGGCGTGCGGGATCAAACTGAGCTGTCGGACCGAAGATTTCCGGATCGGGCTTGAAACGCACCTTGGTGCCACGCCGATTTGGCGCGCGTCCAATCGTTTCGAGTTTGGTCACCGGCTTGCCGCGCTCGAAACACTGCCGATACAGCGTCTGCGCGCGGGCCACCTCGACCTCGGTCCGGGCAGAGAGCGCGTTGACTACCGAAACGCCAACGCCGTGCAAGCCGCCGGAGGTCTCGTAGGCGCCGCTGTCGAACTTCCCGCCAGCGTGCAGCACGGTCATGATGACTTCAAGCGCCGACTTGTTCTTGAACTTGGGATGCGGATCGACCGGCATGCCGCGGCCGTTGTCGGTCACGCTCAGCCAATTTCCTTCTTCGAGCACGACCTCGATCACCTTGGCGTGGCCTGCGACCGCCTCATCCATGGCATTGTCGATGACCTCGGAGAACAAGTGATGCATCGCGTTAACGTCGGTTCCGCCGATATACATGCCGGGGCGGCGGCGCACGGGCTCAAGTCCCTCGAGCACCTCGATAGAGGAAGCATTGTACTCGCCTTCGCCGGGCGTTCCCGAGCGGGGCGGCTTGCGTCGCGGCGCGCCTGCGCCGCTGAAGAGGTCATCGTTCATCGAGCTTTGGCTTTTCTGATTCGAGACGACAGGCTAACACGGCGTCACTCTCGAACAAAGCAGGAACAGACGCATTGCCGAGACCGATTCCGAGAGCGCAGGTAAAACGCTAGTTTATCAAGATTGGGTATACCGCAAAGCGTAAGAGGAATGCGCGCTTGGCTTAGACGACGGCTTGCTGGAGCATAATCGAAATACGCGATAGAAGAACGTCGCGTTCGATTGGCTTGCGCAACAGCACGAAATCGCCCGCTGCGGCTTTAGCCGCCTCGGTGGCGTAGCCCGTCAGTAAGATTGCAGGCAGTTTGGGCCTCAAGCGGCGCGCATTCCGCAAGAAAGTGACGCCGTCCATGCCGGGCATCGAAAAGTCCGACACCACCAGATCGAACGCCGCGCCGCTTTCCATCAATTCAACGGCCTTGGCGCCATCACTCGCTGCAGTGACGGCATAACCGGCAGCGCGCAACTGTTCCTCCAAGCTTTCGCGCACGAGAGCGTCGTCGTCGAGAACCAGTAGGCGCGCGCGCACGGGGGCGTTATCTCCTTCGCGGCTGCGGCGTATCGAGGCTGGCTCGGCCGCGACCCGCCGTGGCGCGCCAGCGATGGGAAGCCAGATCGCCACGGTTGTTCCCAACTGCAGCGCGCTCTGAATACGCAGGTCGCCGCCAGATTGCTCCGCAAAGCCGCGCGCCACGGCGAGCCCCAAGCCGGCGCTGCGGCCGCCGGGCTTAGTTGTGAAGAAAGGCTCGGTGGCGCGGGCCAGCACGTCGGGACTCATACCGGCTCCCGAATCGCTGAGCGAAAGCTTGATGTATCGACCCGGCTTCAGACTCGGACGAAAAGGGGGGCCAGCCGCCTCGGCGGCTAGTTGCGCTACTGCGGAGATCCGGAACAAGCCCTTTCTGTTCATTGCATCGCGCGCGTTTGAGACGAGGTTGATGAGCGCGGTCTCAAGCTGTCGTGTGTCGGCATGCATCAGCGGCAGGTCGGGCGTCGTCTCGACAACAAGCTCGATATCGGAACCCAGCGTCCGCTCGACTAGCGGCTTTAGGGATTCGAGCCAAGGCCTGACCTCGACAGGCTGCGCGTCGAGTTCATCGCGGTGCACGATCGCGAGCAGGCGCCGCGAGATCGCCGCGCCGCGCTTCGTCGCTTGTCGTATCATGCGGATGTATCGACAAAGGCTATCGGGATCGGAACGCGCTTCGATCAACTCCGCGCCCGCTTCGACGGCCTGCAGAACATTGTTGAAATCGTGCGAAATGCCCCCGGCGAGCTGGCCGATCGCCTCAATCCGACGCGCCTGCGCGAGGCGAGCCTGCGCCTCCTCGAGATCGCGGGTTCGGGCCTCGACAAGCTGCTCGAGTTCGGCGTGGTCGCGTTTAACCACGGCTTCCGCTTCGCGCAACGCCGTGACGTCAACAGTGACGCCTGTCATTCGCATCGCGCGCCCACTCTCGAAAGTCGTGCGGCCCCGTACCGTGACGAAGCGCTCGCAGCTGTCGGTAGCGCCAATTACGCGGAACTCGGTCTCGTAGACGCCATCGCCTAGCGGATCATGCGCCGCCTCGATGACGGCGGCCACACGCGCGAGATCATCAGGATGGATGCCACGATAGAAGGTTTCAAACGTTACAATTTCGTTGGCTGGCAGCGCCCAGATCGTTCGAAGATGATCGTTCCAGGTCAGTCGCAAACCGACCAGATCCCAATCAAATACGCCGATATGTCCGGCTTCCACCGCGAGGCTGAGCCTCTGCTCTGCGTCTAGAGCCGCCGCCTCGATATCGTGAGTGTGGGTTATATCGTGTTGAAGCCCAACAACGCGCGTTGCGGCGCCGGTTGCGTCCCGCAAAATCGAACGCCGCTCGGAAATCCAGCGCGTCTCACCGTCACTGGGGCGGCGTATTCGGTAAACGATCGAAGATGAAGGGTTTGGTCCGCCAAGTTCATCGAGATAAGCGAGCATGCGCTCGCGATCCCCAGGGTGCACGCGAGCGAACCAGACGTCGAAAATCTCCGTACCTTGGTCGCGGGAAAGTCCATGCATCTGCAGGTATTCGCGGGAGTAATGACCTGCACGCTCGGCGACGTCCCACGCGAAAGCGCCCGCCGCTTCCGCGCCCGTAGCGAGACCCAGCCGCGCCTCGCGCTCAGCACGGGCGCCCGGCGTTTCGGCGTCGGTCTGGGCTTCGAGTCCCGCGGTGATGATGATTCGGCTGCCCGACGCGTTGCGTCCGAGTGGCGCAGACCGGATTCGCCAAACCATAGCAGCGCCGTCATTGGCTCGAAAGCGCAGTTCGCGGGGCTCGGTCAGCGACTCATCCTTCAGGAGAGCGATGGCAGCGGTCGCCTCGTCCGATCCGGGGCAAGCGAAAGCTAACCATGTCGCTAACGTGGGCGTTCGCTCAAGCGCGAGCCCCGTCAGACGCCGCCACTGCGCGTTAGCGAGCAGGATTCGACCGTCGACGTCATGGATAAGAAGGGGAACGGGCGCCTGCTCCAGCGCAGCTCCGGCAGGAAAGCCGACAATTCCAATCATTGCGCCGTCATTCACGGCAGCCGCCTAGCGCTGAGCCCTCGTTAGACAAGCTTCTCTCCTGACTCGTCTCACAATGTCGGGACGATAGGCCGTTCCTTCGAACTCGAACAGACCTGAGGATCGCATTATTCTGGATTGATAATATCAGGCTTGCAGCGAAAACGTCTTTTCTGCGGATTTGCGACATGTCCGTCGCGAATATGCTGGCGTCGCACGCGACCAGAATCCGGTCAATCGCAAACATTGTAACTGCCGCGACCAAGCGCGTGCGGGACCGACAGCGCAGCAAGATACTGACCCGACCACCTCTTCATCGAAGCAAGGAAACGAACCGCGCGACGCCTTTCGGCAATCCATCGCTTTGCCTTCGCCGCCTTTCGCGCTAGACGGGCGCATGACGCCAACCGCCCGTGTGCAAGCCGCCATCGAGGCGCTCTCCGATATCGAGACCCGCCGTCGTCCCGCCGCCGAAGCCCTAAAGGATTGGGGCATCGCGCATCGCTTTGCGGGTTCCGGCGATCGCGCAGGGATCGCGAGCCTCGTCTACGACACGCTCAGGCGACGATCATCCTCGGCTTGGATGATGGGCGAGCAGACGCCGCGGGCCGAATTGCTGGGCGCGCTTCGGCGCGTGCGCGGCCTGCCGATCGAGGAGATCGAACCTCTGTTCAGCGGAGATCGGCATGGCCCGGAGGCGCTCACCGAGGGCGAACGCGATCGCCTTGCGCATGGGACGCTGGAAGGCGCGCCGCTCGCTATCGCCGCCGACATTCCCGAATGGCTCAGTCCGGCCTTCGCCGAGAGCTTTGGCGACGACGCGGCGGCGGTGGGGCAGGCGCTTGCGGAGCGCGCTCCGGTCGACATTCGCGTCAACACGCTCAAGGGCGACCGCGACAAGGCTCTCGCGGCGCTGGCGCATCTCTCCCCCGCGCCGACGCCGCTGTCGCCGATCGGCGTCAGGATTCCCGTCAAGCCGGACGGCCGGGGGCCAGCACTTTTGGCCGAACAGGCCTACGTGAAAGGTCTGGTCGAGTTGCAAGATGAAGCATCGCAGATTGCAGCGCTCCTGTCCGGCGCCGCGCCGGGCATGCAGACGCTGGATCTCTGCGCGGGCTCAGGGGGCAAAACGCTTGCGCTCGCTGCAATGATGCGCAACCAGGGCCAAGTCTACGCCACCGATAGCGATGGACGGCGGCTCGCGCCGTTTTATGCTCGGCTTGAGCGCTCAGGCGCGCGCAATGTTCAGATCAGAGCCCCGCGCGGCGCGAAAGACGTGCTGGAGGATCTCGCTGGCCGCTGCGATCTGGTGTTCGTCGATGCGCCTTGCACGGGTTCTGGCGCTTGGCGTCGCAACCCCGACGCCAAATGGCGCGTACGTCCCGGCGCACTGGAGCAACGCATTCGCGACCAGGACGAGGTGCTTGCCTCGGCCGCGCGCTATGTGAAGCCGGGCGGCCGGCTGGTTTACGTGACTTGTTCTGTTTTCAAGGCGGAGAACGAAGATCGCATCGTCGACTTCCTGACCGCCCATGCCGACTTCCTGCCGCTTGACGCCGCTCATATGGCGCGCGCCGCCGAACTGCCTGATCTGGCAGAGAGGGCCTCGACCCTCGGCGCGGGATTGCGGCTCGATCCCTTGCGGACCGCGACCGATGGGTTCTACATCGCGGCGCTGACGCGGACGGGGTGAGGCGCGGAGTCGCGGTCGAAGGTTTCGCGGCGTGCGTTTTGGCGCTGGGCTTTCACGGTGGCGCGTCCAGTCTTATGTAGAGTGGGTAGCGGAGGCGTGGAAGATGACCGTACTGATCGACAATCTGACCGACGACCGCCGCCCGCGCCATCCTGAGAAGGCCCATCGTCCCGACAACCCGGTCGCGCGCAAACCCGGCTGGATTCGCGCCAAGGCGCCGAGCTCCCTGGGCTACGCCGCGACGCGCGCGATCGTGCGCGAGCACAAGCTTGTCACCGTTTGCGAGGAAGCGCGCTGTCCCAACATAGGCGAATGCTGGGAGAAGAAGCACGCGACCTTTATGATTATGGGCGACACTTGCACGCGCGCATGCGCGTTTTGCAACGTGCGCACCGGCATGCCTGAGGCGCTCGAAGCCGCCGAACCGGCCCGCGTTGGCGATGCGGTGGCAAAGCTAGGACTGACTCATGTCGTCATCACCTCGGTTGACCGCGACGACCTTGCCGATGGCGGCGCGTTGCATTTTGCCCGGACGATTGCCGCGATTCGCGCCGCTGCGCCCGCAACCACAATCGAGGTGCTGACCCCGGATTTTTTGCGCAAAGAGGGCGCGCTCGAGGTTGTCATCGCGGCGGGGCCCGACGTGTTCAACCACAACCTCGAGACGACGCCGGGGCACTATTTGACCGTGCGCCCGGGCGCCCGCTACTTCCATTCCCTGCGGCTGTTACAGCGCGCCAAGGAGATCGATCCGACTGTTTTTACCAAGTCCGGCATCATGGTCGGGCTCGGCGAAACTCGCAACGAGGTGTTGCAGGTGATGGACGATCTCCGGAGCGCCGACGTCGATTTTCTGACGATCGGCCAGTATTTGCAGCCGAGTCCAAAGCACCATGAGGTAAAGTCGTTTGTGACGCCCGACGAGTTCAAGGGCTATGCGACGGTCGGCGCGGCTAAAGGTTTCCTGCTCGTGTCGGCGACTCCATTGACGCGGTCTTCGCACCACGCTGGCGACGACTTCGCTCGGCTGAAGGCTGCCCGGATGGCTAAAGCGGCTTGAAGGTCGCCACTTAGTCTGTTGACTTCGCGAACTCGGCTACTTATACGCCGCCTTGCTCATCAGCGTGGCTTTGCAGCCGCGCTTTTCTTTTTGGCGATTGAAGTGTTTTTGCTTCGGACGTTGAGGGAGTAGGGCGTCACCAGCGGGTCAACCACTGCATAAAAAGCCGGCCGCGCGGATAGCTGCGTAGAGCCGGACGGAACACGGAGAAAACGATGTTCGCAGTCATCAAGACCGGCGGCAAGCAGTACAAAGTCGCCGCCGACAACCAGATTACCGTCATGCTGCTCGAGGGCGAGGCAGGCGCACGCGTTACGTTTAGCGAGGTGCTCGCGCTATTTGACGGCGAGACCAACCACATCGGGGCTCCGCTCGTCAGCGGCGCTACGGTTGTTGGCGAGATCGTCAAGCAGGCGCGCGGCCCCAAGGTCTATGCGTTCAAGAAGCGCCGCCGCAAGAATTCCAAGCGCAAGCGTGGCCACAAGCAGGATCTGACGATCGTCAAGATCGTGGAGATCCTGGGAGGCGGAGCGCGCGCCGCTGAGGCGCATCACGATACAGCTAAGTCCGACGCCGCCCCGGCGGCTCACGAAGCGACGGCGACGAGTTCGGAGACCCACGCTCATTCCGAACACCACGAGATTGTCGATTAGTCGCCTTCTCGGCGACATTACTTGACACACCTTGGTCTTAATTCGCGTCGACGTTTTGTTCACGTTGGCGCCTGAACATTCGGAGCAGACACCATGGCTCATAAGAAAGCAGGCGGTTCGTCCCGCAACGGTCGCGACTCGGACGGACGCCGTCTTGGCGTTAAGAAGTTTGGCGGCGAGCACGTCATTGGCGGCAACATCATCGTCCGGCAGCGTGGCACGAAATATCATCCGGGCCGCAATGTCGGAATAGGTACGGATCATACGCTGTTCGCCACCGCTCCCGGCGTTGTCTTGTTCGAACAGAAATCCACCCGACAATATGTATCGGTGGTCGCGCAAATCGCGGCCGAGTAGCGGCGGGCCTAGACCCGCCGCGGCGCCAAACCCCGCGGACGGTCTTGGGCCCTCAAGGTCTCAGACGAAAGGTCACAAGCCTTCGAAACGTCCGGTAAGCCGAAAGCTTAGGAGGGGATGCGGCGCTACGCATCCTCTTTGTCGTTTTTGGCGTGTGATCACCGGAGTTGACATGTTTCCCGATATTGCACGGGACGATATCTTCAGGCTTGAAACCCGGCGGCTCTGGCTGCGCTGGCCGCGCGCCACTGACTCCGCTGCAATCGCGCGCTATTGTTCTTTGTGGGACGTCGCTCGTTACACCGCGCGTATTCCGCATCCCTACCTCCCGGGAACCGCGGATCGCTTTATATTTGCCGCGCGGGACGCCAACACAATCGGGCGTGATCTGACGCTGATGATCTCGACGATCAATGACCGTCGCGAGGTGTTCGGCGCTGTAAGCCTGGAGCTGCGCGGGTCCGATCGATTGACCCTCGGCTATGCTCTCGGGCCGACATGTTGGGGCAAGGGATACGCGACCGAGGCGGCGGCGGCGGTGGTCGATGCGGCGTTTTCGCTGACCGCAGCCGCCGAGATCGACGCCAGCGTGCGCGTTGAAAATGGTGCTTCGCGACGCGTGCTTGAAAAGATCGGAATGTCGTTCGTCTCGCGCGGACGTCAGGGCGCGCCGGCACGCGGCGGCCTGTTTGAATGCGACCGATTCCGATTGTCGCGTGACGACTGGAGCGCCCGACGGGCGGCGCTCAAACCTAAACTAGCCGAGTTGAACCATGAAGTTTCTTGACCAAGCGC
>JAYTRP010000443.1:0-4095 GCA_043746145.1 Hyphomicrobiales bacterium
TGTGCCTCAAAGCCTACGACACGGTCGCGCAGGCTCGCTCGTCGCTAGGCCGCTATCTCGACTTCTACAATCGACAGCGCCCGCATTCGAGCCTTGACCCGCGCACCCCGGACGAGGCTTACTTAAACCCGACGCCACTCGCGGTGGCGGCATGAAATTTTCCGCGCCGCCTAGGGGTTGGACCTCCGGTCGGGCTACGCCCTCCCTCCGTCCCAACCCCTAGGCGGCAAAGACAATAAACCCGGCAGGACGCCACTTATCGTTCGCGGAAATCTGTCCACACAACCGCAGCCAGCTCTCAAGACGGCGCAGCATTTGCTCAAGAGGCGACGGGTGGAGCCAATCTGGATCTAAAATCCTTCGCCGCCGAGACTCACAAGATCGTTCAACGCCACCTTGGCGAACTCCACGCCAAGACCAATTAAAGTTGTTTTGCGAGCGATCTTGCACGACCGCTCCGTAGTTTGAGTAGGTGATTTAAGTGAAAAGCCGCGCCCCGACGCGCATTGCGGATTTTTTCGCATCAGCTTGTCTGTGAAGGTTGTCCGCAAACGTCCATAAGCGCGCGGCCGATTCGGGATTTTGCGAATGCGCGATGCGGTTTCGGCAAAGGTCGTGTCGCTCACATGATGACCAGCCAATCCCATCAGGCTGTGTCAAAGACTAAGTCCGCTTGACGCCAAACATGGTGCCATCCGCCTTCTTGATGAACAGATTGCAGAGCGCATCTTCGACATTGTCATTGGTAAGATGAGGTTTTACGCCCTCGAACTTGCATGAGGCGAGCACTTGTTCGATGATGAACTTGGGCTGAAAATAGGCGAGCGGCGCGTCGCTTTCCCGGACACGGTCGAGCACCTGCTTGTAGATATTATCTGTCAGTTCGAGGCCGGCTTTCCTCGCCATACCGTCGAATATGTTGCGGAACAGGTCTTCCGGCGGAGCTACGGTCTCCAACTTATAAGCGATGCGGCGTTGGAACGCCGGGTCCATCAGATCGTCGGGATGCATGTTGGTGGAAAATATTACGATTTCGTCAAACGGAATTGTCACGCTCTTGCCCGTATGGAGAGTCAGAAAATCGACTCGGCTATTCAGAGGCACGATCCAGCGGTTGAGGATGTCTTCCGGTTTCGCGCGTTGTCGGCCGAAATCGTCGATCAGAAAGGTACCGTTCAACGCCTTGATATGCAGGGGCGCTTCGTAAAACTTCGCGACCGTATTATATTTTAGATCGAGCATCTCAACCGTCAATTCGCCGCCCGTGATCACCATGGGACGGTGACATGCAACCCAACGCGTGTCGATGCGGCTACGGCGCACGTTGGCTACGCCTTGTTGCTCGGTTGTATCGGGAACTTTGCGGTGAACAGCGGGATCGTAGACTTTCATGATCTCACCATCGAGATCAACACAGTAAGGCACGTAAATCACGTTTTGGAATATTTTGCCGACGATCTCAGCGACTGTCGTCTTGCCGTTGCCCGCGGGCCCGTAAATCAGGATGGCGTTTCCTGAATTGATCGCTGGTCCCAGCCGGCTCAGAAACCGATCGGTCATCACCAAGCCAGCAAATCCTTCCTCCAACCTCTGGCGAGTCACAAGCTCATTGGTGACCCGCTGGTGCTGGATCCGCTGCTGGTAGTCCGTTAGTGACACCGGGGCAGGCCCAAAATATTGTCCACGCTTCATCGCATCAGCGGCGAATTCGCGTCCGGCCCGGGTCAGTGACAGGCGCAATTCCGCCATGGCTCCCGTGCCGGACGACACCGCCAGCGCCTCCACCAATTTGCGTTCCTTGGCTTCGTTTAATAGCTGGTTCACTATGGTGCTGGACAGTTTCAGCACCTCGGCAATCTGTGACGCCGACTCGAGATTTTCCGTGAGCATGCCTTTCATGGCCAGTTCGAGCAGCAGCGCGGGATCGATGCCCGTGGCGGCGACCGTCAAAGGCGCTTGCGGTGCGTCCGCCAGGACCTTGTCGATCTGTTCACTCGTCAGGATCCCGAGGGCGACGAGATTTTCACCCAGTCGGCCGCCATTCTGACGCTGTTGTTCGAGGGCGCGCTTGATGTCTTCAGCGGAGACCAATCCCTTGGCCACCAAGATATCGCCCAAATTCATTTTTCAGCCCATTGCTCGCAATCGTCCGCACATCATGCGCGCAAAACCTATCAGATTCGTTTTTTGGAAGTTCGTGTCGCTAATTCTTGATGACCGACGCAGCGTCTGGTCAGCAATTTACTTGCCCAGGGACTGTCAAATCGCCACATGAATATTTACTATCGATGTCGACCAGGATCGAATCCGCATCATTCTGGATGCGGCTCGCTGCGCGATTATATTTTCGAGCTGAGTACGATTCATATATCGCATCGCGCTCCGCATCGGACAAAATGCCCGCGAATGAGCTTGATTGACGCAGACCAGTCGCACGCTCGGAGCGTTCCTTTAAGAGCGCTGCGATCTGGGTTGCTGGCGTGCAGAGGATTTCAGCCCATTCCGCCAAAGCCGGCGAGTTACTGCCGTTGATATTGCGCCAGCGACGCCAAGTCTCTTTTGCCTTATTCAGCAAATTTGGGGCTGCCTGCACCTTTGCAGCGACAAGGCTGTGCAAGGCCAAGCTGCCATAGTCGATACGGCTAGGGACACTGGCGATCGAGGCCACAGCAATCTCTTAGCACAGATTGCCCTTACTTCGTCGCCCCGCGCAAAAACTCGATAATCCCCGAGAAATCCATCCCCGCATTCCCTGCCGCATTGTACAGCGCGTACAATTGCGCCGCCTCCGCCCCGAGCGGCGTGTTGGCGCCGGCCGCCAGTGCAGCTTCCTGGGCGAGCTTCAGATCTTTCAGCATCAGCGCGGCGGCGAAGCCGGGTTTATAGCCTTTGTTGGCGGGGGAGGCGGGCACCGGGCCGGGGACGGGGCAGTAGTTGGTCATCGACCAGCTTTGGCCCGACGAGGTGGAGGCGACGTCGAATAAGGCCTGGTGCGAGAGGCCGAGCTTTTCGGCCAGCACGAACGCTTCGGCCGTCGCGATCATGGTGACGCCGAGGATCATGTTGTTGCAGATTTTCGCCGCCTGGCCGGAGCCGCCGCCGCCGCAGTAAACGATCTTCTTGCCCATCTTTTCCAGGATTGGCTTGGCGGTGGCGAACGCCGCTTCGTCTCCCCCGCACATGAAGGTGAGCGTGCCGCCCTGGGCGCCGCCAACCCCGCCGGACACCGGCGCATCGATCGACATCGCTTGGGCGCCTGCCGCGATCGCATGCGCCTTGCGCGCGCTCTCGACGTCGATGGTCGAGGAATCGATCAGCAGCGCGCCGGGCTTGATCGAGCCGGCGATCTCGTTCCAGACCGCAAGCACATGTTTGCCCGCGGGCAGCATGGTCACCACGGCGTCGGCCTTGGCGACAGCCTCCTTGGCGCTGGCGGCGATCGTCACGCCTATGTTGGCCGCGGCCTCGCGCAGTTCCGCGACGAGGTCTACGCCCAGCACGTCATGGCCCGCCTTCACCAGATTGGCCGCCATCGGGCCGCCCATGTTGCCAAGGCCGATGAATGCGATTGTCGTCATTGTTCGTCTCCGCTTTAGCTATCAGCCGCGCCCGACCAGATCGCGCGCCACGATCAGCCGCATGATCTCGTTGGTTCCCTCGAGAATCCGATGCACGCGCAGGTCGCGTACGATCTTCTCGATTCCATAGTCCGAGAGATAGCCGTAGCCGCCGAACATTTGCAGCGCGCGGTCGGCGACGGAAAAGCCGGTGTCGGTCGCGAGGCGCTTGGCCATCGCGCAGAGAACTGTCGCATCGGGCGTCTTCTCGTCGAGCGCGCAGGCGGCGCGCCAGAGCAAGGTGCGCGCGGCTTCGAGTTCGGTCGCCATGTCGGCGAGCTGGAATTGCAGCGCCTGGAACTCGTCGAGCCGTTTTCCGAACGCCTTGCGGTCCTTCATATAGGCGAGCGCCTTGTCGAGCGCGGATTGCGCGCCGCCGAGCGAGCAGGCGCCGATGTTGAGCCGCCCCCCATCGAGGCCCGCCATCGCGATCTTGAATCCGATACCTTCGTCGCCGAGACGATTTTCAACGGGCACG
>JAYTRP010000444.1:0-4079 GCA_043746145.1 Hyphomicrobiales bacterium
AAGCATTCCTCGATCGTCCAGCGCAGGCCGGGGACAGCGGCGAGTTCCAACAACGACGTGACGTCGGAAGCAAATGTCACATAGAACGCCAGGCCCGCCAGATCGAAGATTGAGCGACGGATCAGAAGGCAATAATCCCACGGGGGCGATTGCGAGCGGAAGAGGCGAATCCGAGCCCAATAATAAAGCCGCGGCCCCTTCAATTCCTGGCCTGAGGGCAACCGCCGCCATTCCTCAGCGGATCGATCGGCAGCCAGTTCTTCAGCCGTGTGCATACGGAAATCACCCATCTTCAATCTCCCGTCGCCGCGAATGCAGAGGAAACGACAAAGTGAAGCAGCGAGTTATACGCCTCCGATGCGCGCGTGGGCAAAATCATCTCCGCCATCGGGCACACGACCTCGCGTTCGACGGGCATCAGCAAGCCGCTGCAGGTAGTCCTTCAGCGGATCCACGCGATCCGCATACCCAAGCACGTTGGTTAGGTTTTCAATGTAACGCGCAAAACGAGCTTTGCTCTCCATCACTACGACCCCGCCGAAAACAGGATTCGGACGAATATCAGAGCTTTACCCTCGGCGAATCCGCAAGATGAATTCGTGACACGGCAGGAATAGAAGCAGTAGCGGAAACCACGTCGAGAGGTAGTAAAATGAATTATGTAGAGAATGGATTGCTTGATGCAAGAGAGCATAATCCGCTCAAAGGAGGTCCTAGTTTTAGTTTTTCTAATAGAATAACGCGCTTAGTTTGGAATCTCGTGTGGTTTTGTTTGGCGTCTTGGACTCCTCGAAGCGCCTATCCATGGCGGTGTTTATTGCTAAGGGCTTTTGGAGCGAAGATCGGGAGATGTTCAGATGTGCGCGGATCCGCGAGGGTGTGGTATCCACCTAACCTTGAGATGCACGACAATGTGCTCATTGCCGAGAACGTGATGTGTTATAACCAAGCTCAAATAGTGCTTGAAGATAGATCTTTGGTTTCGCAAGGAGCACATTTGTGTGCTGGTTCACATGATATAGACGACCCGAGATTTCAGCTTATAGCAAAGCCAATAAAGATAAAACGAAAAGCATGGGTTGCCGCTGAAGCCTTTGTCGGTCCAGGTGTAACAGTTGGTGATGGAGCTGTTCTGGGAGCACGCAGCGTTGCATTTCACCATCTCGATTCGTGGACGGTCTATATAGGCAATCCGGCAAGGAGCCTGCGCAAGAGACGCGAGATATAGTTTATAATTGGCTTGAATTTATATCTTGAGTAGGCCGGCAGCGGTGGAATCAGGCAACACGAGGAGGGTAGTTTTGTCACAAGTTATCTTGGATGACACATGTGAGCGGTTGGTTTTCGGCGGCAACTTCGGGGAGGATACCGAAGAAGAACATCTTGCGCGTTATCGATATGCTGCTGGCTTCGTCAAGGGTAGAACGGTTGTTGATGTCGCGTGCGGCAGTGGATACGGAAGCCATATGCTTGCGATGGCAGGGGCAGCTAGCGTTGTTGGAATTGATAAGTCTGCATCTGCGGTGGCTTATGCTGCGACCAATTACATAGCAGAAAACTTGAGCTACGAGACCGGTGACGCGGAGCATTTAATTAATATACGTGATAATAGCGTGGATGTGGTGATATCTTTCGAAACAATTGAGCATCTGATAGATACTCGATCGTATATTTCAGAAATTGCTAGGATACTTAAGTCTGATGGTCTGTATATCGTCTCTACTCCGGACAGAAGGTTGGCGTCGACTTTGTATCCACTCCGAGGAAGACCTAACAATCCATTTCACACAATTGAATTTACTGAGTATCAATTTCGTGAACGATTGTGTTCCGAGTTTGAAATCTTGGACTTTTTGGGCCAAAATTTTATCGTGAAATATCGAGTATTCTGGCCGATTCAAATTGCTGTTAAAGCAGCTTGCTACGCATTTGCAAGATTTGGAGGAGGAAAAATAGTTCGACATATTTATCACATCGGGAGTGGGTTCGACGTTCTGCCCGCACATTTATTCAGACACCATGTGGCGAGATTTTGGGTTGCGAGGTGTAGAAAGAAAATAGTTCTTAGAATGGACGATGGCCGCATTAAATAATTTAGAGTATATTGGTAGCCACATATATGTTTGCGATCCGTCCGCTTGTATAAGTAATTTTTTATCGATTGATGTTAAGGAAGGTAATTGCTTAGGCCCCCGTCAGTCATGCGTTGGCTGGCATAGGCAATTACCCACCCTCTATCTTTGCGAGGCCTACGCCTTGGGCTCGGGCGCAGGTCAGGCCAAGGCGGCGACGATCACGGCGAAGGGGTTCGCGCCTTTGAGCCTTGCCGTGTCGACGGTCGTTCGAAAGCGTTCAGCAGGAGCCGTTCAATTGATGGGCTTGAAGTTCCAGGGCATCAAGGCTTCGACGTTTGCGTTTGGCCAGCGATTGGCGTTGCGCTCGAGGGTCTGCGTCGCCCAAGCTTTGGGATCGACGTCGTTCATCTTGCAGGTTTGCAGTAGGGTCGCGATGGTCGCCCAGGTGCGGCCTCCGCCTGCGGAACCGGCGAAGAGCGCGTTCTTCCGAGTAATGGTCTGGGGCCTGATGGCGCGCTCGACAATGTTGGAGTCGATCTCGACGCGCCCGTCGCTGAGATACAGTTCCAGCGCCGCGCGACGCGAACGAGCATAGCGGATCGCCACGGCGAGCTTCGATTTGCCGGAGATGCGCGGCTGTTCGCGCTCCCAAAGATCAAACAGGTTTTACACGACGACCGACGAGGCGCGTCGCGCTGCCTGCCGCGCTTCAGACGACTGACCGCGCACCTCATGCTCGACAGCCCACAACTGCGCCATCTCGTTGACACTCTTGGTCGCGACCACGGACCCGCCGTTGGCGTGAAGATCGAAGAACTTGCGCCGCACGTGTGCCCAACATCCCGCGAGGCGCAGACCATTGGCGCGAGGGTCGCCGGCGAGCTTGCGATATCCGGCATAGCCGTCGCATTGCAGAATGCCTCGATAGTCGCCCAAGTGGCGGGCTGCGCAGTCCCCTGATCGGCTGTCTTCGAACCGATAGGCTACCATCGGCGGCCCCGTGCCGCCGAACGTGCGATCATCTCGCGCATAGGCCCAAAGCCACGCGGTTTTGGCTTTCCCGGCTCCGGGGCTAAGGGTCGGCAGCGTCGTCTCGTCGGCAAAGACGCGCTCGCCCTCGCGAATGCGCGCCAGGACATAAGCCGCCAGCGGCTCGAGGTGGAACCCCACAGCGCCCATCCACTGCGCCATCAGCGAGCGTCCGATTTCGACGCCGTCACGGGCGTAGATGGCCTCCTGCCGATAGAGCGGCAGGCCATCGGCGTATTTGGAGACGGCGATTTGCGCGAGCAGCGCCTCGGTCGGCAAGCCGGCTTCGACGATGTGCTCCGCCGCTGCGGCTTGCAGGATCGTTCCCGACTCCTTGAACGCGTATTTCGATCGGATTGTTACGATGAGCCGGAAACGCGCCTTGATGACATCGAGGCGAACGCTCTCGTCCTGACCGATCTTGACGCGCTCCTTGTCCTCGAAGCCCGGCGGGATCGTGGGTTCGAGGATTTCCTCGACCCGCTCCAGATGCAAGGGAAAGCGCGGCTTGGCCGGCGAGGGATCACGCGACTTCGCGCCCGCCTTGGCCGCGAGCTTCGCGCCGATGGCCTCAAGACCGGTTTCCACTTCCTCGAAGGCGAAGCTCTGTTGCTCGTCCTCGTCCGAGCCAAGCTTTTCCGAGCTTTTGCCAAAGCGCCCGCGACGAAGCGTCTTTAGGATCGACGTCAGTCGCGCGGTCTCGGCCATGGCAGTCGCATTGGCTTCAGCCAAGTCGCCGACTTCAGCTTTCAGCTTGAGGACTTCGCCGCGAGCGGCTTGCGCATCCGCCTCGCAATGATCGGCGCGAGCGGCGTTTGCGAGCGTCAGCGCCTTAAGTTCGTCAACATTGTCGGGGAGCCCGCCGGAGCGCTCGATCATATCGCTACGGCTAGCAGATTCGACCTTCAACGTCCTGCTATTTCAATGCTTTCCCCGCATTTTCTTCATGTCAGCCGGCGCTTTGCGGAGCCCTAA
>JAYTRP010000445.1:0-12400 GCA_043746145.1 Hyphomicrobiales bacterium
CGCCGAGATCATGGTGCCTCTGGTGATGGGCCGGCCGGAACTGGACCTCGTCAAGGCGATCATCGTCGAAATGGCCGAGACGGTCGCTCGCGAGACCGGCGTCACGGTGCCCTACCAGGTCGGCACGATGATCGAATTGCCGAGGGCGGCGTTACGCGCGGGCGACATCGCCAAGAGCGCGGAATTCTTCTCGTTCGGCACTAACGACTTGACCCAGACCACGCTCGGTGTCTCGCGCGACGATGCCGCCTCGTTCCTGGGCTCATACACATCGAAGGGCCTGCTGCCATCCGATCCGTTCGTCACGCTCGACCAGGAGGGCGTCGGCGAACTCGTGCAACTCGCCGCCGAACGCGGCCGCGCCACCCGGCCCGATATCAAGCTCGGCGTTTGCGGTGAACACGGCGGCGATCCCGCCAGCATCGCTTTTTGCGAAAAGGTGGGGCTCGACTACGTATCCTGCTCGCCGTTCCGAATCCCGATCGCGAGGCTTGCAGCGGCTCAGGCGGCGCTTGGGCGGGCCGAGGGCGGGCGGACCGCATAGCGGCGAACGATTCAGAACGTGTTGTGGGGATTGGAAGGGGTTAGGCGCCTTTTTGTGCAACTTTGGGCACGGCGCAGCGCCTAGCAGGGAAGGATGATTTTAATACTGAAAATATTTGTAAATATGGTATTGCGAACTTTAGGTCCAACACGGCTAATTTTGTCGATTTGATTTTTAGCGTCCTGTATTTTTCGCGAAATGTAACAATCTGGCGCCCAACGTCGGCGGCCAGCATGTCATCGGCATTCCAGCATTGGCTTGCATTCCCGACGGGCGACGCGGGATGCCGCCGCGACTTCGGCCTCGGGAGTTTCAGAATTGCTCTAGCGCCCAGCGATTCGCTGGCAGGGCGCTACCAAGCCGTCGTCATAGCTGGACGGATCGCTCAGAATCGATGGGCAGATACGTTTAACTGAAGTGCGGACGTGAGAGGCAGAGCCTGTATCGAGGGACAACGCCGTAGCGGAGCTGGTCGATACGGCTACAGCGCCTGGAGCTGCGCCGACACCGACTCCGGTTGTTCCGCCGGCACCTGCGCCCACTCCGCTCGAAGCGCCTCCAGCGCTGGAGCCGTGGTGTCCGCCCGCGCCAGTCGAGCCGCATGCGCCAACGCTAGCGCCCACGCCGACGCCCACTCCCAACGCGACGCCGACACTCGCGCCAACCCCGACTCCTACTCCCGACGGGCCGCCGACGCGCGCGCCCACTTCGCCGCTGACACCCTGGCGCCCGCCGACGCTTGCGCCTACTCCGGCGCTAACGCCTTGGTGGCCGCCGACACCGACTCCGACCCCGAGGTCACGCCAGACGAACCGCCAACGCCAACACCGGCGTCTTTTCCCTGGCTCATATCTGTTCAGAGAAATCCCGCGGCTAACGCCAGGGCAAATGATGAAGCAACGCGAAGAGTCGCTGTGCGTTTAAAACAGTTCATGGAAGCCTCCACTAAAGTAGCGCATTTAGTTCACATAGTGGCTACGGATATCGTCGGCTGTGTTTTGGGGCATTGGTAAAGACCAAGCCACAGCGTGAATGAAGAATTTTGCAGAGAAATTTGACTGTACTCTAACTCTCTTCAACAAACTCGCATGATGTATAGTGACTAGATGAGAATGAATAGCATGTGCAAACTAGCGGCAGTTTGGGAATGCAGTTTGCCTTTCAGCGCGGAAACACCGTCCGCCGCGGCTTGCTGAATGAGCAAGCCAGTCTGGTCAGTGACTCAGAGACCGTCGAGGGATGTTGCGCGCAACTCTACCGCTCAACCCAGCAGCCAATCCTCCGAAGGCGTGTACTTGCCAGACTCTACGGCTTCGGCGCAAAGGCGCTGCTGGCCCTAATCTCGATACAGACTTTTAGTTCGACATAGCTCTCGAACATCCGTCCAAGTTCAGTGCAATTTGTCCTGTCAACGACCGGGATCTGTGTCCATTTTGCATCGAGCGCCTTTCGCGCATCCTGTTCGTCCTGCAAACAACTTTTATAGGCAACGGATTGCTGATCGGCGGGGAGGCGCTTCTCCTCGCCACGGCAGGTTGCCTCGATATGCAAAGTTGGCGTCAACGCCAATAGGACAAGCAAAAACACAGAGGTCATATAACTGACTTCCCTTATTGCGCATCGCTGCGCTTAGCTGAGCGAATCTCCCTTTCGATCATGCTGGTAACATGCGGAATAAGACAAGCGCCCCAAGTCTGAATGATTGGGAGGAACAACATGCGCTCTCTCGCATCCGGCGCGAGCCACTCTATTGCGCGTTGGCATATTCTTTCCGGCGGCAATCGGGCGCAAGCGGTTCTCACACCGACGTGTGGATTTTTGGGCTTGCTCCTACGCCGACGTCGAGGAACCGAGACCGCTCACTACGGGCTATTTTGCCACACTTTAACTCAGAGGAGCTTAAAATGACGGCACGCCTTATGGCATCTGCGGCCTTGGCAACTGTGCTGGCCATGACGGCCTCTAACGCATTCGCAGCAAAGAGCCCGCAAGATTTTATCAAGGACGCGATACAGGGCGACAACTCTGAAATCATGCTTGGCGAATTCGTCCAGCAAAAAGCCTCGAACGCGCAAGTTCGCCAGTTCGGCCAGACGCTCGTCACCGATCATTCCAAGGCGAAAGACGAAGCGAGCGCAGTCGCTAAAACGCTTGGCGTCACTCCGCCGACCGACGCGAGCGCGGAGGCCAAGGAAGAACAAGCCAAGCTGTCGAAGCTATCCGGCGCTGATTTCGACAAAGAATTTACAAACTTCATGGTCACCGACCACCAGAAAGACATTCAGGAGTTCAGCGACCAAACGAAGGCAGCCGCAGGGCCTACGAGCGATCTTGCGAGCAAACAGCTTCCCGCTTTGCAGCAGCACCTGGGAATGGCTACGACGCTCGCAGCGAGTAACCCAACGACTGGGATGACCCACAAGGGCTCACCTCGAGAGTCTATGGGTTGGAGGGCGTCCAAACTCGCCGGAGTGGCGATTTACGGTCCCGACAACAAGAAGGTGGGAAGCATCACCGATATTCTGATGAGCAAGGAGGGCAAGGCCAAATCTGTCGTTATCGGTGTCGGTGGATTTCTTGGCATGGGCGAGAAAGACGTAGCAATACCGTACGATCAGGTCAAATTTAGCGAGCAGTCGACAATGCCAAACACGGCTGCCACGAACGCTGCTACAACAACGGCGCCAAACAATTCGGGCGCCGCGCCTATGACCCCCGATCCCACTATGGCCAACCACAGCAAGGCCTATCCGGATCATGGTACGATCGACATGACAGCCGATCAGATGAAGAATGCTCCAACCTTTCATTTCACGATGTAGGCTGCGAGCGCCGGTCACGGTGTAACGAATAAAGAGCCCGCGACTCCAAAATAGATGGCGCGGGTATTTTCAAAAGCGCAAAACGCAGCGCTGACGGAAAACAGTTGGGCAGGTCATGAAAGACGACGTTTGGTGGCGCACTGGAATCATCTACCAAATCTATCCCCGATCGTTTCAGGACAGCAACGGGGACGGGGTTGGCGATCTCAACGGGATTGCGCAGCGGCTGCAATACCTTGTCGCTCTCGGCGTCGACGCAATCTGGATATCGCCGATTTTCCCGTCGCCGATGTGCGATTTTGGGTATGACGTCAGCAACTATTGCGATATTGAACCATTGTTTGGCTCGCTCGCGGACTTTGACGCGTTGCTGTCAAGCGCCCATGCGGCTGGACTCAAAGTTATTCTCGATTTTGTGCCCAACCACACGTCGGACCAGCATCCATGGTTTCAAAAAAGCCGATCCTCGAAGACTGATCCAAAGCGGGATTGGTATGTCTGGCGCGACGCAGAGCCAGACGGTTCACCTCCCAACAATTGGGAAAGCGAGTTTGGCGGTTCCGCCTGGACGTTCGATGCAACCACCGGACAGTATTACTATCACGCCTATCTGAAAGACCAGCCGGATCTCAACTGGATCAATCCCGAGGTCGAACGAGCGATGCTGGACGCTTTACGCTTCTGGTTCGATCGCGGCGTCGATGGATTCCGAGTCGACGCGATCCACCATCTCTTCGAAGATGAGGAAGATCGGGATAACCCGCAAGATCCGGACTGGAAGCCAGAAACGTCGCCTCATCTGCGTTTGCTGCAGATCAGAACGATCGATCAGCCGCGTGTCCATACGGCGATCAAGGCGATGCGGCAAGTCGCAGACGCCTATCCTGATCGGGTCATGATTGGTGAAGCCTATCTGCCAATCGACCACCTCATGGCCTATTACGGAGCTGACCTGACCGGCTTCCAACTGCCCTTCAACTTCCATCTGATCACCACCGACTGGCGACCCCGGGAAGTCGGATATTTGATCGAAGCCTATGAAGCTGCCTTGCCAGTCGGCGCGTGGCCAAACTGGGTGCTCGGCAATCACGATCGCTCACGCGTCGCGAGCCGCGTCGGCCCCGCGCAAGCGCGCGTGGCTGCGATGCTGCTGCTGACATTGAGGGGAACGCCGACGATCTACCAGGGCGAAGAGCTTGGGATGGTTGACGTGCCGATCCCTCCGCACCTCGTTCAGGACCCATTCGAGCGCAACGTCCCAGGCTTTGGCCTTGGCCGCGACCCGGTGCGAACGCCGTTGCCGTGGAGCGCCGATCCAAATGGCGGCTTCACGCAAGCGCAACCGTGGCTGCCGCTCAACGCCGACGTGGACACGCTGAACGTTGCTGTCCAGTCGAGCGATCCCCGCTCGATGCTGGCGCTCTACCGAGCGCTGATCCGCTTGCGCCGTGGCGACGATCTGCTGACTCTAGGCGCGTTCAAGCTGCTGGCCGCCACCGAACATGTGCTCGCCTACGAACGTAGGCTCGGCGACCGCCATGTGTTGATCGCGCTCAACATGAGCGATCAAGTGCAGGTTTTACAAACTGGCGACGCCGCGCGGGAGACGCTGCTCTCGACGTATCTCGACGCTCCGCAACACCGGAATTCCGAAGTGATATCGCTGCGCGCCAACGAGGGGTTAGTTCTGCGAGAGACGATGGCGGCAGTTTAGTTGCACCCGTTGGGAATGGGGCGTCATCGGCTTTGATATGACGCCGGAACCTACACCGGCAGGCGTTGATTGAGCGCTGCCATTCCAGTCATGGCCGGACAATAGGTCCGGAAACGGCAGCAACGGCAGCGCTTACTCGAACCTTAAAGCCCTTACCCCCCGTGCTGCTTCTTTAAAGCGGTGAACGCATTCTTTGATTGATCCATCATCGAATGCGCCTGATCGCCCGAAAACACCGCGACGTTCTCCCACATATCGCGCCAGGAGGATGTGTCCGGCTCAAGCGCTTTTGCGTCGACCGCGCTCATTCGTTTGATTGTTTCAGCCAGACGCCGCTTCTCGGAATCGTCGGCGAGCTTGGAACTAGCGGGGTCGCCGGTAATCAAGGCAACCGTCGTGCACGCCGTCTGCACTTCCTTGCCGCCGCTCCAACCGTGAGCGACTTTGAGCGTCATGAACTTATACTTCGATTCCAGATCGAAATCGACGACCGGCACGATCGTCAAATCGGCGGCGGCGACCGACTTGAAGATTTCGCTGTCCGCATCGGGACGCATGACGAAAAATCCAACCATGTCGCTCTTCTGCTTGACCAAGTCCACGATCGCCCCAATCGAATCCGCGTGGGTCACCGCCATCGGTTTCAGGTCGGGATAAATGCTCTGCAACACCTTCCACGTTCCGAACGCGCCAGACTTTTCGCCGGTTGTGACGACGCCAAGTTGCCATCCGTTGCCGAGGACCTCCCCAAACGTCTTGTAGCTCTTGTCCTTCGTAATGAGGTAAAGGCACTCCGGCCCCAGGTCGGACTTCAAGAACGTGAAGTTGTATTTCTCGCTTTCGCGTCCTGGGATTGGTTTATCTTTGATCAGGGTCAGAATATCGAGCTGACCGATCGCGAGATTGGTGGGATGATCAGTGATCGTCTCGGCGTTGGCGACAGTCCCTTGCGAGACGCCGCCCCAGGCATATCCGGAAAGGTGTTGACTGTTGAGCACGTCGACGACTTTCGGGACGAAGTTCGCGGTGTAGGCGGACGATGCAGCCGGGCCGCCTCCCCAAACCGCTTTCGAATTGCCATCCGCACGGGCGCAAGCCGAAGTCATCGCCAGGACAGCGCCTGAGATCGCAATTATGCGGGCAAGATTTTCCATTTTCCGCTCCCCAGACCAATTAGAAAGACTGCTAAATGCTTGCGGCAATCAGCAGATATCACTGCGCCGCCCTGACCTTGCGAAAGCCTTGCGTTAAGCGAGATTCCCTTCGCGAGGTGTCCTATTACCGGCTAACCCGCCGTTCTGATAGTCTCACTGCGCCTTGATGCTGTTTATGTGCGGGTGACAAAACAAATGGGGAGGTCAGCGCTAACGCGGCCCTCCTGAAAATCCTTTCAGCCGCTGATAGAGTTCACGGTACCGGCCGAATCCTTCATCGTAGAGCCCCCGCAGCGCTAGGTCCGGCGTGAAAACCTGCTGGCCACGCGACAGCGCCGAGGCCGCCTCGGGCAGCGAGGCAAACATCCCGACGCCAACGCCAGCCAGCATTGCCGCCCCGAGCAGTCCGGAATCGGCAAAGGCGGTGCGTTCGATCTCGCAGCCCAGCACGTCGGCGCGGATTTGGCACCAGATGTCGGAGCGCGACCCCCCGCCGGCGTGCCGAAGTCGCAGCGGCGTCACGCCGCTCGACGCCTGCAGCGCTTCCATCAACCAGCGCACGGAATAGGCGACGCCCTCGAGCGTCGCACGTGCAAGGTCACGCGCGCCCATCGTGGCGTCAAGGCCGGCGAAAGCGGCGCGGGCGTCAATGTCCCACACGGGCGCGCGCTCGCCCATGAGATGCGGCAGGAAAATCGGCCCGGGCGTCGAGCGGTCGCTCAGGGCTGCCAGAGCGGCGATCTCCTCGGGCGAGCGGTCGAGCAGACCGGCGAGCCAAGCGACGGAGGCGCCGCCGGCCTGCGTCGGACCCGCGTGCAGCATGATTCCGGCATAGCCTGGAAATGCGATCACGCCCGGCGTTGGCGTTCGCGAGTTCGAGACGATGCCGCCGACTTCGCTGGTGCCGGAGAGATAAGCGGCATCGCCGTCCCGGGTCGCGCCGGCGCCGATCATGCCCACCCACGCGTCCATCGAGCCCGCGACCACGGGCAAGCCGGCGCCCGGCAGGCCCGTCCGGACGCGACCCATCACTTCCATCGGCATGCGCAATGGCGGCAGGCGTCGCGCCGCGCCGGGGACGAGGGCGACGAGTTCGTCAATGACGCGCAGGTTGCCATCGACGACGCCAAACGAGGTCAGCGGATCGGCGCAAGGCTCCCCCGTCAGCTTGAACAAGCAATAGTCCTTGGGCGCCATGACCCAGCGCGTGCGCTCCCATATCTCAGGGCGCCGCCGCGCCATCCACGCCATGCGGCTTAGCGCGTGACTTGCGTCGATTGGCAGCGGCGCCCCCCACCACGCTAGGCGCGAGGCTTGATCGACGCGCGCGTCGATCTTGGCGGCCTCAGCAGCGCAGCGCCCGTCCTGCCACAGGATCGCGGGCGCCAGCGCCTCGCCATGGGCGTCGACAAACACATGCGTGTTGGCTTGGCTGCAAAGACCGATCGCCCGCACCGCGCCCGCCGGCGCCGCTTCGATTGCGCGCGCGATCCCCGCCAGCACGGGACCCATCCAATCCTCGGCCCGCTGCTCGGCCCAGCCGGGCGCCGAGCGTTGCGTCGGCACAGGCGCGGCGCTAGTCGCGGTCACAGCGCCGGCCGCATCGAACAGCGCCGACTTTACCGATGTGGTGCCGACATCGACGCCGATCAGGCAATCTCCAGCCAATTCGTCCGCCCCAGCCCATTCGTCCGCCCAAGCCAATTCGTCTGCCCCAGCCATGCCATGCGCCTTTGCCTTTTGCCGGTGCGATGCTACCCTCGCTTAGGCCTGAGGGGCCAGTGGGGGAGTGAGTTTGATGGGCCGTTTGTTTACACGCCGGGCGCTCGGCGCGCTGGCTGGCGTTGCGTTTTTGGCGTTTGGCGCGTCAGCCGCGCAGGCCGCCGGCAAGATTGCGGTAATCACGCCCTATCTCGCGCAACCCGGCACGCAATTCTATGTCGAGGCGTTTCAGGCCCAAGCGAAGACTTACGGCTGGGACGTCAACGTGATCGACACCAAGGGCGACGTCGCCGCCGCCATCAGCCGCATCGAGGACGTCGTCAACCAGAAGGTCGACGCGATCGTCATCAACGTCGATCCGGCGCAGGTCGCCTCGGGGCTCGAAACCGCCAAAAAGGCCGGCGTGCCCGTATTTGGCATGGACGCGGGCGCGAGCACGTTGCTTGTCACCAACGTCACCAGCAACGGCTATTCCATGGCCGCCGACATGGCCGCTTACGTCGCCAACCGCATCAACGGCAAAGGGAACATCGTCATGTTCACGTTTGACGCGTTCCCGCCGGTGCAGGCGCGCGACGTGATCGCGGATGCGGTGTTCAAGAACAATCCAGACATTAAGGTGCTCGACCGCATCACGCCCGACGTCAAGGACGGCGGCATCGCGGATTCGCGCGCCAAGATGGAGGCATTGCTCGCCGCGCACCCCAATAAGGGCGACATAGCCGCGGTCTGGGCGGCGTGGGATCAACCAGCGCTCGGCGCCATGCAGGCGATCGACGCGGCGGGCCGCTCGAACGAGGGTATCGTCATCACCGGCATCGACGCCAATCCGCAGGCGCGTGAGGAGATCGCCAAGGGCGGCAATTTCGAAGCGTCGATGGCGCAAGATTTCAAGGGCATCGGCCGCACGGTCGCCGAGTCGGTGAAGCGCTATCTCGGCGGCGAGGCGATCAAACAGAGCGTGATCTATGTGCCGACCAAGCTCGTGACGGCGGCGAACGCGAAGGATTGAGCCCTGGAGGGGGCGACGGGAAGCGGCCGTCATTGCGAGCGCAGCGAAGCAACCCAGGGGGTGACGTGCAGCGGCTCCTGGGTTGCGTCGCTGCGCTCCTTGCGATGACGGCGCGGGCGGCGGCTTACTTCATCGTTCCCTCCAACACACTTGCGCATCGCAGTCATTCCGAATGACCCTCGTCTCAGTCGCCAACCTCGCCAAAGCCTATGGCGGCGCAGTCGCGTTGCGTGCTGCCTCGCTCGACGTCGCCGCTGGCGAGGCGCATGCGCTGATGGGCGAGAACGGCGCGGGCAAGTCGACGTTGATCAAGATCCTCGCCGGCGCCACCCGACCGGACGCGGGCGAAATCCGCATCGGCAATGCGCCGGTCACGATCGGCTCGCCGCGCGAGGCGTACCGGTTGGGCCTTCGCTTCCTGCATCAGGAACTCAACATCGTGCCGAGCCTCAGCGTCGCCGAGAACCTGTTTCTTGGGCGCGACTATCCCCGTATCGCCGGGGCGATCAACTGGCGACAACTGCGCGTACGAACCAAAAATGCACTGCGTCGCCTGGGCGTCGAGGACATCGACCCCGACGCCAAGCTCAGCCGCCTGTCGGTCGGCGACCGCATGATCGCGCAGATCGCCGCGACCTTTCTCGAAGACGAGACGCATCCAGCCAAAGTGATCGTGATGGACGAGCCGACCGCCGCGCTGAATGCGACCGAATCGGAGCGGCTGTTTCGCATCATCGCTGAACTGCAGAGCCAGGGCGTCGGGATCGTCTATGTCTCGCACCGGATCGACGAGGTGCTGCGCCTCGCCGACCGCATCACCGTGCTGCGCGACGGCGCGTCCTCGCCCCCGATGTTGCGTAGCGAAGCGACGCGCGCGCGACTGATCGAGGCGATGACCGGTCGCGCGGGCTTCGACGCCTCCGCGCGAGCAACCCCCGCCACCGCCAAGCCGGCGCTGACGCTGACCAACCTTGTTGGTGACCGAATTGGGCCAATCTCGCTCGATGTTCACGCGGGCGAAATCGTCGGCCTCGCCGGCCTCGCAGATGCGGGCGGCGACCGGCTGCTTCGCGCGCTGATCGGTGACGCGCGAAATGGAGAGATTCGCATTGCCGGCGCGCTGCTGAACGTTCGCAATCCCGCCGAGGCGTGGCGCCGGGGCCTCGCCTATCTCCCGCGCGAGCGGCGCAGCGAAGGTTTGGTCCCGTATCATTCGATCGCGCGCAACATCGCGATGCCGCATTGGTCCTGGCTCTCGCGACTGCGAATATTCACCAACCCCGCCGCCGAGTTGCGCGAAGCATCGAGCCTTGGCGCGCGGATGCGGCTGCGCGCGACCGGGCCTCGCCAAAAAGTCGCCTCGCTCAGCGGCGGCAACCAGCAAAAGACGCTGTTCGCGCGCGCCGCCGCCGGCAAGCCGAAAGTGTTGCTGCTCGACGAGCCGACGCGCGGTGTCGATATCGGCGCCAAATACGACCTGCACGAAGCGCTACGAGACCTTGCCACGAACGGCGCAGGCGCGCTGGTCGCCTCATCGGACCATGAGGAACTGATCGCGCTGTGCTCGCGGATCGCTGTCATTATCCAGGGGCGGCTCGCGGGCATCGTGCCGACGCAAGGGCTCACGACGACCCGACTGCTTGCGCTCTGCTACGGCGAGGCGACGTCGTGAGCCGCACGCTTGCGTTCGCCAAGCGAAACGGCACGTTGATTGGCGTCGCGCTGGTGATCGCCTTTTTCTGGTGGAGCCTGCCGGGCACGTTCATCTCGGCGCGCAACCTGCTCAACGTTTCGCAGCAGATCAGTATGCTCGCGGTGGTCGCCTGCGCGATGACAATCGTGATGGCGATGGGTGATTTCGATTTGTCGGTGGGCTCGATGGCGAGCCTCGCGGGCGTAGTTGCTGCGCTCGTGTTCATGAACGGCGGCTCGATCCCGCTGGGGGTTGGCGCGGCGTTGGCGGCGGGACTGGCGGGCGGCCTGTTCAATGGTTGGTTGGTCGCCTACATCGGCATCCTGCCGTTCATCGCCACGCTGGGCGCGATGACGGTGCTGAGCGGCCTGGCGTTCCGGCTATCAGGCGGCAAGACCTTGTTCGGCTCGGCGATCCCGCATGCCTTCTCCGATTTCGCGCGTAGCGGCTTGCCCTTGCCAGGCGGTCTCACGCTTCCCAATCTGACGCTGACCGCGCTCGCCGCCGCCGTGGTGATCTGGGCGTTGCTCGAGCAGACCGTCTCGGGCCGGCGGCTGTATGCGATCGGCGGCAATCGCGAGGCCGCGCGGCTGGCGGGCGTGCGGGTGCGCCCGCTTCGGTTGATCGCGTTCGGGCTGTCTGGTCTGGGAGCCGCGGCGGCAGGGTTGATGTATGCGAGCCGCGTCGCCTCGGCCAACCCGACGCAAGGCGCGGGCCTGATGCTCGACTCGATCGCCGCGGTCTTCCTGGGCCAGACGATGACCGAGGAAGGCGAGCCGCACGTCGCCGCGTCGCTAGCCGGCGTCGCGATCCTGGGTCTGCTCGGCAACGGGCTCACGCAGATGAATGTCGACAGCTACGTCAGGGACATGCTGACAGGAGCCATTGTGATCGCCGCGGTGGCGACGAGCAGCCTGGGGCGGCGGACGGGGTGAGGAGATGGAGCGAATTGAAGCTGGCGCGATTTCTCGAATCGATTGAGCCGGTCCTGTTCATTCCGTCTTTGGGCTGTCAGGTACTGAAATCAATTAACTGCGGCGATTTGTCTGAGCGCACCATCGAGCAATCGGGTCGATGGTCGATCAGTATTATTTATCAACATCGTCGAATGTGGATTGACTACGGGTCACAGGTTGCGGAACTGACGGCGTAGCTTCACTCACTTGTTTAGCAACAATGTGGGTCCAGTCAGCCTCATTTTCTGACTCCTCATCACGCCTCTTCCTTTTTTCCTCAAGTGCTTCAATTGACCGCTTGATTTGGTCGCGTGCCGCTTCGATCAGATCCCCTCCGTCATCGTCTACGCCCATTTTTTCTAGCCTATCGAGCGCATCTGCTATTTTCTTGAAATGAATTTCAGGGTCTTCGTCAAGATCCGCCTCATCACTGAGCTCGACGAGCTGATCCTCAATTTCAGCCAATCGTCGATTTCGAAGAGATATCCCGAGATGCACCAGCCGCACGGCAGGGATGAGCTCAAGCATCGCTTCATTGTCAAAAAAAGACAAGTCAAAGTCCTGCTTGGAAGCCTTCTCAAGCGCTTCAGCGGCAATCTCACGTAGTTCTGCCCCAAGAAGGCGCGCGCGATGCGCCCGAGCGTGAACTTGAAGCTTAGGACTGCGCTCGACTATTGTGGTAATCCAGCTGGACGGTTCTATCAATTCGACTTCGGGCTAAGATTGGGCAGGATGGGAGGCCTGAGGCGCGATGGCGCGATTTTGATGTCGGGTCTAGTGTGG
>JAYTRP010000446.1:0-12388 GCA_043746145.1 Hyphomicrobiales bacterium
GTGAAGTAATCGACGCCCTGCTCGGCCTGTTCGATCAGCGTGTCCTTGAACACCTCCCAATCGAGCTTGAGCGGATCGCCATCGACCTTCTCCAGCGCCTGATAGATCGGCACGGTGCCGATCGGCACGGGGGAGTTACGCAGGATCCAGGAGCGGATGTTGTGGATGTTGCGGCCGGTGGAGAGATCCATCACGGTGTCGGCGCCCCAACGGATCGACCACACCATCTTTTCGACTTCCTCGGCGACGCCCGAGCTCACCGCGCTATTGCCGATATTGGCGTTGACCTTAACCAGGAAGTTGCGGCCAATCGCCATCGGCTCGAGTTCAAGATGGTTTATGTTGGCGGGGATGATCGCGCGGCCGCGCGCGATCTCCGAGCGCACGAATTCGGGGGTGACGAATTCGGGAATTTCCGCGCCAAAACTCTCACCATCGGCAATCGTTTCGGCGGCGCCCGCGACGGCGGATTCCCGCCCGAGGTTCTCGCGGTGGGCGACATAGATCATCTCTTGCGTGATGATCCCGGCTTTCGCGAATTCATACTGGGTGACGAGCTTGCCATTGGCGCCGGCGCGCAGCGTGCGGGTCGCGGGACAATGCGGCGCGAGGCGATCGGCGGAGACGTGGCCGTTGTCTTCAGGCTTGATCGCGCGGCCGGGGATGGTGTCAAACCCACGCTTAGCGATCCAGGCTTCGCGCACCGGCGGGAGCCCGGCGGCGAGGTCGGGCTGTAAGTCGATTTCTGTATAGGGGCCGGAGGGATCGTAGACCCGCATGAACGGCTCGTTGGGATCGCTCAGCGAAATCTCGCGAAAGGGCACGCGCACGTCCGGGTGGTCCTTCGGGGAGGCGTAGATCTTATGCGAGCCCCGAATAGGCCCCGTTGTCACGCTGGTGGGTGCATCACTCTTGAATTTGGCGTGTTCGTTCATGGGCTGCCTCCGCTCGCCCAGGTTCGTAAGGCGGGAGTCGGGGCGCGTCTTTGCTTGGCGAGCCTCGTCCCTACGCCGGCACGACCCGGATCAGGTTCTAAGGGTCCGGCGTCTCGCCGTCTCAGCCCGAACAGGCTCCCCTCGAGTCCGACAAATGTGGGCGAAGGGTGATGCAGTGTCAATGGCTTCAGAAGTCACGGTTCTGTCACGGAATATTGTCGCGACACTAGCCCAGCGCGCTAAATCCGGGAAATGTCTCGAGCAGCCAGCCGGAAACCGTCTGCAGCCCGCCGGTCAGGAACATCACGCCGGTCACCACGAGCAGCACGCCGACGCCCTTTTCCAGCCGCGCGAACTGGCGGCGAAAACCGCGCGCGAACACAAGAAAACGCTCCATCGCCACCGCGGCGAGCACGAACGGAACGCCGAGGCCGAAGGCGTAGGCCGCAAGCAGCAGCGCGCCGCGCCCGACGGTATCTTGCGTGCCCGCCACGGCGAGAATGGCCGCGAGGATCGGCCCGATGCAGGGCGTCCAGCCGAACGCGAAGGCGAGCCCCATGAGATAGGCGCTCCAGAGGCCCGGCGGTTTTGCGATCTCGACCCGCTTCTCCCGAAACATCAGCGCGAGCTTAAACACGCCCAGGAAATGCGCGCCCATCACGATGATGCCGAGACCCGCTAAAATCGAGAACACATGGCTCCATTGCCGCAGCAGCGAGCCGAACACCGACGCCGTCGCGCCGAGACCGACGAACACGGTGGAAAAACCCGCGACGAACAGCAGCGAGGCGATCAGGATGTCGCGACGAGCGCGCGGCTCGCTCTCGTCGGCGAGCGCCTCGACCGACGTGCCAGCGAGGTAGCAGAGGTAAGGCGGCGCGAGCGGCAGCACGCAAGGGCTCAAAAAAGAAAGGAGCCCGGCGCCCGCGGCGGCGGCGAAGGAAATGTCGGTCATGCGCTGTTCTGGCCTAGGGGGCGGGCAACGGCAAGGGGTTTGCCGTATCAAGGAACTTCGCGGGAAAGGGGGCCGGTGTTACGCAGGCGCTGGCAGCCGCCTGTCGAAGGAAGAATTATCATGAACGCTCTTAATGTCGCTCCGGATTGGCAAGCTGGATCGTGGCGAGAGGTTTAATTCACGCGACTGACTCAACCGCATGCGCATGCATCTCCACCCCGAGACTCCTACGAACCGCTCCGAAGATCGCGGCAATATCAACGATACTCGGATTGCCCTTCTGGGACAGCATCCGGTGCAAACTATTGCTGGAATGGTTGGTCTCCACAGCTAGCGCCTCGAACCTCCCTGACGCATTCACGAGATCGCGCCGAATGAGGCGTGCGAGATGAGGTTCGCCATTCAGGATCAGCGTAGCTGCCTCGTCCAATAGCGCCTTGGCGAAGCCCGGATCGCGTTGCACGCGTTCTTTCACCGTCTCCTTGAAATCTAGTGTGAGCGTCATCGCCTTGCGCGTTCCGTTTACCTGGCCGTGCTCCGCTGTTGATCGGACATTCTCATGCATCAACACGCGCTCGCAACGTAAACGTGTGAGGTCCAAGCGCCCATAGTGGCCCGGATGACCGCCTCGGGCGGCCTGAGAATACCTGCTGGCGTTCGTTGGAGATACGGGCTTTCGACGAACGCGGAGGTGATCATCGATGATACGGGAGACATGCTGGTCATTCGAGCGCTTCCGCAACGCATCGATGATGCGCAAGCGATCAGCCGAGCGATGCAAGGGAACAAGGAAGGGTCGTCCGTCGACGACTTCATTGCGGAACGCCGCGCTAATGCCCGCAGGGTGTGACCAGCGCAGTACTGGACGCTTCGGCGCTTTTGCTTGCCGAACCTCATCGATAAACCTTTCCGAGGTGATTGGTCACTATGCAAAACTTGGAATCGCCGAGCGGGAGATCCGCACGTTGCTTGAAAAACTTCGCCTTCCGATTGCGGACTTTGGAACCCAGGACGCCTTTTTATCCGGTCTGTGGGGACCGATCGGTGAAACTGTGGGTCTTTCGCTAGGTGACCGTGCTTGCTTGGCGCTCGCCAAACGTCTCTCGCTGCCCGTGATCATTGCGAATCGCGCCTGGGCGTCTATCGGCGCTCGGCTCGGAGTTACCGTCGAGTTGATTCGATAATCGCGCTCCCGCCCGGCCTACCCCACTTCCACCACCACCCTCCCGCGCACCTCTCCCTTCAGTATCTTCGCCCCGATCTCGAACACCCGCTCGAACGGAACCGTCTCGGTCATGCTCGCCAGCAAATCCGTATCAAGGTCGCGCGCGAGCCTTGCCCAGGCGGCGAGGCGGGGCGGCATGGGGCATTGCACGCTGTCGATTCCGACGAGCTTGATGCCGCGCAGGATGAATGGCGCTACCGACGCTGGCAGGTCCATTCCGCCGGCAAGACCGCAGGCGGCGATGGCGCCGCGATAGCTGGTCTGCGCGAGTAGGTTGGCGAGCGTATGCGAACCGACGCTGTCGATTCCCGCCGCCCAGCGTTCCCTGCCCAGCGGCTTGCCCGGCGCGGAAAGCGTCGCGCGGTCGATCACCTCTGACGCGCCGAGCTTTTCGAGGTATGCACTCTCGGATACCCGCCCGGTCGAGGCGATCACGCGCCAGCCGGCCTTGGCGAGCAGCGCGATCGCAACCGAGCCGACCCCGCCCGCCGCGCCGGTGACTACGGCCACGCCCATGTTCGGCGTAACGCCCGCCGCTTCGAGCGCATCGACCGCGAGCGCTGCGGTGTAGCCCGCGGTCCCGATCGCCATCGCCTGCGCGCGGGTGAACGCCGGCGGAAGTTTCACGAGCCAATCGCCCTTCACCCGAGCGCGTTCGGCATAAGCGCCGTGGTGGGTCTCGCTGAGACCAAAGCCGTTGAGCAGAACCTCGTCGCCGGCGGCAAAATCCGGATGGCTCGAGCTTTCGACGATCCCCGCCAAATCGATACCGAGCACCAGGGGAAACCGGCGCGGGATTGACGATTTGCCCGACAGCGCGAGCCCGTCCTTGTAATTCACCGTCGAATGGGTCACCCGAACCGTGACGTCGCCGTCCATCAGTTCGGTTTCGTCCATCTCGACAAAGCCGACGTGCTGGCCAGCCTCGGTCTTGTCAGCGCGAACGGCCTTGAACGACATCTATAGCCTCCCCATCGATTAGGAGGCGATGATAGTCTCGGGCGGAGCGTTAAGCTATTGACGGGTTCGTGCGGAAAATTCGCCCGCGCGGATGCGTTCGCAAAGAATTTCAGCGATAGTGGCGGCTCGGTCTTCGCCATAGACGGCGACGAGTTCGCGAAACGCCGCGCAAATGGCCGCCTCCGCGAAGGCGTCGCCGTCGACGCCGTCGAGCACTGCCTCAGCAAAAGCTTCGCTGACGTAGCTCAGCGCCGTTCGACGCCTATCGGCGGCGGCGAGGTCCATGAATGGAAGTTCGATTGCGGTCGTCATCGCCAACGAACATAATGCGAGATGAGCGGCCTTGCGAACGAACTCTTTAAGAATAGTTAATGCCCGTTTAGGATAGTTTAAGCATGTGCGGTCGGTTTGCGATAACTCTACCCCCAGAGGCGGTGCGCGCCTTTTTCCAATATGTGGAACAGCCGAATTTCCCGCCGCGCTACAATATTGCGCCGACGCAACCGATCCCGATTGTGACGGCGGCGCCGCACACGCAGGGCGCCGAACGGCATTTTCTGCTTGTCCGCTGGGGCCTGATACCCAGTTTCGTCAAGGACCCGAAAGACTTTCCGCTCTTGATTAATGCCCGCGCTGAAGGGATTGCCGAGAAGGCGAGCTTTCGCGCGGCGTTTAAGCGTCGACGCTGCGTCGTGATCGCCGACGGCTTCTACGAATGGCGTCCGGTCGGCTCCAAGGGGTTGAAGCAGCCCTACCTGATCAGGCGGATCGATGGCGCGCCGATCGCTTTTGCTGGGCTTTGGGAGACTTACATCGATCGCAGCGGCGGAGAGATCGACACGGCGTGCATCATCACAACCGCCGCCAACGATCTGCTTTCGTACGTACATAGCCGCATGCCAGCCATGCTGCCTCCCGAGGTGATGGGGCGCTGGCTGGACAATGACGAGGTCGGGACGTCAGAAGCGCTGGACCTGCTAAAGCCCGCGCCCGAAGAATGGCTCGAACTTGTGCCGATCAAGACTGAGGTCAATAAGGTCGCCAACGACGACGTCTATCTGCAGCAGCCGACGGGAGCGCCCGAGCGCGCCTCCCGAAAGGTAGACCTGCTCGGGAACGCTAGTTAAAGCGCGGCGTTCGAGCCGCAGACGCACCGCACGAGATCGAGAAGCCCATGCGCGCAGGCGCCTTCATAGTTGCAACTCTATGCAGCGTCGCCGCGCTGCTCGGCCCTGCGGCGGCTGATGAAACGCCGAGCTACGGGCCGCAACTCGAAGGATTCGATTACCCCTACCCCGTCGAGCGTTACCGCTTCTCCTCGCAGCAGCGAGAGCTCGAAATGGCCTACATGGACGTAAAGCCGGAGAAGCCGAACGGGGAAACAGTCGTTCTATTGCATGGCAAGAACTTCTGCGCCGCGACCTGGGAGGCGACGATCAAATCGCTGGTTGCGGCGGGCTATCGGGTCATTGCGGTGGATCAGATCGGCTTCTGCAAATCGAGCAAGCCGAAGGGCTATCAATACACGTTCCAGCAACTCGCGGGCAACACGCGGGCGATGCTCAAATCTCTAGGCATTGAGCGGCCGATCCTGATCGGACATTCCACCGGCGGCATGCTGGCGATGCGCTACTCCCTGACCTTTCCCGGCGAGGTGAGCGCACTCGCCCTGATCGATCCGATCGGCCTGGAAGATTGGGCGGCAAAGGGCGTGCCTTGGCAAAGCGTGGACGGCTGGCGCGCGCAGGAGTCAAAGACTACCGCCGATAGCCTGCGCGCCTACGAGCAGGCGACCTACTACGCCGGCCAGTGGTCGCCGAACTACGAACGCTGGGTCACGATGCTCGCGGGTCTCTACAACGGCCCAGGAAAAGACCTCGTGGTGGAGAACTCAGCTCGCATCGACGACATGATCTTTACGCAACCGGTAGTGCACGAATTTAGCGCCATATCCGTTCCCGTGCTGCTGATGATCGGCGACAAGGACACGACGGCGATCGGCAAGGCGCTGGCGCCCCGGCGGTGCAGGCCAAGCTTGGCGATTACATGACGCTGGGCCGGGAGGCGGCTGAAGCGATTCCCAAGGCGAGGCTCGTCGAATTTCCTGCATTCGGCCACGTGCCGCAGATTCAGGACCCAGAAGGTTTCAACAAGGCGCTGATCGCTGGGCTCAGGTCGAACGCCGCCAAGCCCTGATGGCGCCGCAACTTGGCTAGACACGTGTTGTTAGGGTTGTTCCTTGACGGCGACGTAACGCGATAACGCTACCTTCGCGGTGGAGTAACGCCGAGGAAGTTCCATGAAGAGAGCCGTAGTCGCCTTTGCCCTTTGCGCCGCTGCTTTCGCGGCAACCCCCGCCAGCGCCTGTTTCTTCGCGACTCCTTGTGGCGCCGAGGTTTACGTCCCCGCTTACGACGCCGACCTGCCACCCCCGCAAATTCTCGCCGTGGTCAAGCAGCGCGGCGACGGCGGCTTGAGCCTCGCAGGCTTCTACAACGAGCCATTCCAGTCGCCTGTCTTTGGCGCCGATGAGGCCCCGGCAAGCTACGCAGAACCGCGATATGAAACGCCAGACCTGGCGCCGCCGGACGTAATCTCCAATCCTTGGGAATACCGGCATCGCCACTTTGCACATGATCGCGAACGCTTCCACGCGGCGCGTTTTCATGTCCTTACTCGTCGGTTCTAATATCGATTCCGCGTGAGCGAATGGACGCCGAAAACTTCGAACTCGCCTTCACGCTTGCGCCGGCGGATTATCGCGCGATGATGCGCGGTTACTGGCGACTGTCGCCGACAAGACTATTCTGGATAAGGCTGTTGCGCGGACTGGCGCTCGCGGGCGCGGCCCTTGCAGCGTTTAGTTGGTGGGAAACGCAGGACGACGTCGACGCCGTTGTGGCCGTGGTCCTGCTGATATCGCCAATTGGGGCCTTGTTGCTCAACCGGCTCTACTACCATGGAGTCTTCCTTAAGCAGCATTTGGGCGATGGCCCCATGTTGGTGAAGGCGGACGCTGATGGCGTTTCAAAAACGGGCCCGAACGGCGCCTCACGTTTCCCCTGGAATAAAATCCGTCGGGTGGTCGCCACAAAACGTCAAATCCTGCTCTGGATTACGCTGGATCAGGCCGTCATCGTTCCCTGCCGGGCTTTCGCGAGTGAGGCGGACCAGCGGCGATTCCTGGAGTTTGCGCGCACGAAAACCGCCGGTCAGGAATTTTGAGTTCGGCGCCGCAGCGAATCCTTCGCGGTGCGTTCGTTCCATAAACAAACATTTCGCGAGAAAACCTAGTAAAACAGCGACTGTCATGGCTGGACATGAATTCGCATGTTCCAAGCCGTCGTTCGTTCCTTTAAGGATTGGCGCAGCAGCTTGTGGGGCGAAAAATGGTTCAAGATATGTCGAGCGGACCAACAAGCACATCCCGCAACGACCCTGCCGCGATGGCGAGAAAGCTTGCGCGCGAACAGAACCTGTTGAGCGCGCTTCGCCTCTCCGCGCGCGAGATCGCCCGCGCTCGCCGAGCCCGCAGCCGAAAGCGTTACCAGTTCTGGGTGGCGGTCGCCGCTGCGCTAGCTGCGCGTGCGGCTCGGGTTACTTCGACCGTCTCCGTTCGCATCGAATTGTCGCCTCCGCCGCCGCTGAACGAACTAAATCGCATCTTGCCGGCCGCGTGACGTCCGGCTGTATCAACCAAATTTGTCGCTGGCCAAGCGGGTCCAGCGATCACCGCCCAGACCGCCGACGAAAGCGCTGCCATTTTCGATCGCAGTCCACACGTCCGCGCGTGGGGAATGCACCATGGTTCCCATTGCGTAGTAGAACACCATGCCGCGAAACGCGTAAGCGTGCGCCATCATCTCGCGCCGCGCCGCGCCATGAACGCCTATGCAGCCCAGCGAGCGTGTCGTGTCCAGCATCCGGTTGATGAGAGCGCCCCAGCCGTGTTGAAGCGCGGACGCGTGCAGCACGCGCGCCACGCCGCCCCGCTCGCCGTAAAACGCATAGGCTCCAAGCGGCTTGCCCGAGGAATCGGAGACCAGGCGGAAGTGCAGCGGTCCCGCGCTTTCACGTTCTTGCGCAAGGCTCGTGAGCCAGATCATGTCAGCCGGAGCCCATTCCGGTCGCAGCCGAAAATCGCGCAGGAATTGCGGCGCCCACTCGCAGAATGTTTCCGCGTCAATCTCTCGATCGCGCCAACTCGAAGGCTTCTGCGGTTCGGACGAAGCCGAGAGCGCCCGAGAGATTGCGAGGTCCGCGGCGCGTGCGAACGGCCGCGCCAGCGCTGCGGGAAAGTATCGCAAGCGTTGCGCGACCTTATGCACCGCCACTGCCGCGGGCTGAAAAGCGAAGGCCCACTCGAGACTTTCCGGCGTCAGCACCCGATATTTCATCGCCTGACACAGGGCGAGCGTCGTCCGGTTGGCGGTGTCGGTATAAATCAGGTCGAACGGCCCTCGCCGGAGCGCCCGCAACAACTGAACCGCGGCCAATCCATTGTCGACATCGGGTTCGGACATTAATGCCCCCGTCGCCCCAGCCAGAATGGGCGAGCCATCTAGCAAGAAGGGCACGCGCATGACGCCAACGAAAGCGCCAACCTCGCCACGCGCGTTGATCTGCACGAGCGAGTCGGACTCGCCCCCTCCTCCCGGCGCATTGAAGTAGATGCGTTTCATGTAATCAGCCACGCTGTCGCGGCCCTGCTTCGTCACGTCAGCTTTGCGGAACCGCTTGAGGAACAGGCGCGCCACGCTCTCAAGGTCATCTTCCACCAGCGGCCGCACGATCGGATTAGCCGATCGGCCAACGGTCTCGTTTGCGAATATGTGAGTCCGTGGGATCGGAGGCTCCTCGATCGCAAATGTCTCCCGCGAAACTCTTGCGACAGCATTGCTCATTGATTGTTCCTTCACAAGTAGGCGCTTCACAGAGAGCGCGGCAATGGGCCCGCGCTCACGGACGAGAGCGTGGGGCGCGAATACGCGGATGGCGCCACGCTGCGGATGAACAGTTCCTTGCGCGCCAAGCGACCAGCGGCGACAACGACCAAGAATTCTCCAATTGCGGAGCCGCCAAGCGCCCAGGCTGGCGCGCCGGCCTCGAGCGTGATGAAGATCGCCGACATGCCGACCACGGCGCTGCCCGCCATGATCAGCGCGACGCTGCGAAAGCGCATCCGCACTTCAAGCAGCACGCGCGGCGCGACCGAAAGCAGACTTAGCGAATAGACCAGCCAAGCGCTGACACCGATCAGCAGGATCGGCTCACCCTGCAACGCCCGTAGATGGACTAGCCGCAGCAACGCCATCGCGAGTGCGCCGTAACCAAGCGAAATGAAAGCGACACGAATGCTCCAAAAGCGATTGATCGCGGCGATCCGCTTCCAATCGCTCTGATTGACCAACCGTGCTACCTCCGGCTGCATCATGTTGGCGAGCGCGGTTCCCAGGATGCGCAATGGGGCAAAGATGGCGAGCATCGCGGCGAGCGGAGCGAAAGCCGCCGGCCCCGCGAGCACTCCAACGAGTAGGGACACGCCCTGCCCTTGCAAATTCGCGGTCGTGACGCTCAGCGCCGACCAGGAAAGCCGCGGCGCGATGCCGGCATAGAAGCGTATCGCGCGAAGCGGCGCGCCGAGCCGCAGAGGCTCGCGCACGATGACGTATAATGCCGCAAGTGCGATGGCGTTCGCGCCGGCCAGGGCGAGCAGCATGTCGACGAGCAGATCCTGCCGCGTGAGAACGGCGAGGCCCGCGAACATCGAGCCGCTGACAGCGAACGCCAAATCGCTGAAAGTGACGCTTCGTGATCGCTCCAATGCGTATTGCACGCCGCGAACATGCGAACGAAAACACCAGAGGCCAACGAACACGGCGCCGGCGCAAGCGGCCTCTCTGGACCATGTCAACAGCAGCCCGGCAGTCAGAAGAGCAATCAAGGTCGATAATATCGCCGCGATCGGTGCAAACAGGAACTGGTAGTAGACGGCGACGCGCGGCGATCGGCTGCCCCCGACATAGATGCTTGCCGGCATTGCCGTCAGCCCGCGTACATAGGTCAGGCCAACGCCGCCGATCACCATGGTGAATGCGAACAGGCCGTATTCGCGCTGCGGCAAGAGGCCGATCAGCACGAGATTCAGCACAAAATGTAGCCCGCTCTGCATCGCCTCCCCGCCTATCATCAGAACAAAGCGCGGAAGCCGAAGCCGCCCCAACCAATTTGTCACGATCGCTTCTCCGCGACCGCATTTGCCGGTGTCTCGCTCGGCGGCGCGCGACGTTGCAGCGTCTTGGTCACGATCGCGGCGAGCGCAAAAGCGGCTGAAGCCTCGCTAAAAAGCGCCTCGAACCGCACCCGCCCCGCCGCGCCAAACCCGCGCCAAGCGCCGGGTTGGTCGAGCGCGACGCGCAGGCGATCCGACAATGCACCCGAGTCGCCTGGCGGGGTCAACCAACCGGTTTCGCCGTCGACGACCACTTCCTTCAAGCCCCCGATTGCCGAAGCTATCGACGGGCGTCCATACGCCATCGCCTCGATCGCGACGCGACCTAACGATTCGGGCTCCTTGGAGGGGACTACGACGATGTCGGCCCAGCGGTAGAGCGGCCCCGTGTCGGTCGCGAAAGGCTCGACCGAAACGCGGGACTCGAGACCCATGCCCCTGAGATCCTCAGCGAGTCGCGCCTCGCGTTCTGGGTCCTCAAACGCGCCGCCAACCATGCGGATTGTCAGCCGATCGCGCAACGCTTGCGGAAACGAGGCGATCGCTGCGAGCAGAATGTCCTGGCCCTTGATGCGATTGATCCGGCCGAGCATCAGCACTCGCAACGGCCGCATCCCGTCGTAGGTCGTCGGCTCAGCGCGAGCCGGCGCCGGTAAGCCGTTATAGACGACGTGATAGCGCCGTCCGCGCGGTGGCGCGAACGCATCGCGCGTCGCATTCGAGTTGAAGATCAGATCCGCGCAGCTCCATAGCGCAAACGCCCTGAGAATTGTCCGTGCAGCGCCGGTTGGTATCTCGTGAATGTGTAGCAACGTCTTGTCGGCGAAGAAGCGCGCCACGGTCTGATAGTCGAGAATGACCGAGGTGTTAATGTAGACCAGGTCAGCCGCAGCAAAGCGCCGCAGAGCACGCGCCAGCGCCAGCGGAAACGTAATTGCTCCAAGCAGCAGGAGCTTTAGCAGTGAATTGCGGCGAAGAACAAAGAGCGGCTCAAACACGATTGTATCGGCCAGCGCGGTGAGCGGCGGCACGATCGGACCGTTGCGAGGAAGCACAACGTCAATCACGGCTTGGGGGAACGCTTTTCGCAACGCCGCCACGCTTTCAACGAAGCAGCGGTCCGAGCCATAGAGTTCATAGCCCTGGTGTATGCAGGCAATACGCATCAACGCTCCGCCGCAGACTGGCTCCAACTGTCCCTCTGAGGGCAATCCCTATGCCAGGCGCCCTGATTGCACTTTCCCCTCTAACCGAGCGCGAGGCGGCCCGATTCGGACCGTTTGCACCAGGAGGATGATCCAAAATGACCCAGAGCAGGAATTCAATTCTCATTCTGGGAACACGCGGCGTCCCTGCTAACCATGGCGGCTTCGAAACTTTCGCGGAGCATCTCGCCCTTTTTCTGGCCGAGAGGGGGTGGGACGTCAGCGTCTATTGTCAGGAAGACGTCGCGCAAGTCAAAGAGCGCATTCGGGTCGAGACTTGGCGGGGCGTAAAGCGCATTATCGTGCAGACCGCGTTCAAGGGCGGGGTTGGAACTCTCGACTTTGATTGGCGCTGTGTGCTCGATGCAGGTAGTCGTCCCGGCGTCTGCCTTTCGCTCGGCTATAACAGCGCGATATTTCTTCCCTACCTTCGCCTTCGCGGCCGCAAGATCCTCACCAATATGGACGGGATCGAATGGAAGCGTCCGAAATGGAGCCCACCTATTCGCGCGTGGATGTATGTCAACGAATGGATCGGCGCCTGGACGTCGAACCGGCTGGTCGCCGACCATCCCGCCATCGCCAATCACCTCGCAACTCGCCGGCCGCGCTCCGCCACCGTCGTCATTCCCTACGGGGGAGACCCGATCGAGCGCGCCTCCGAGACGCCGATCGCCAAGCTCGGCCTGCAACCGAGGAAATATCTGGTCTCGATCGCGCGCGTCGAGCCCGACAACAACATTCACACGATTGTCGAAGCTTTCTCGAAGCGCGCACGCGGCATGAAGCTGGTTGTGTTGGGCAAGCTGGAGGACGACAACGAATATCATCAGCGCGTGAAGCGCCTGGCGGGCCCCGAGGTTGTCTTTCCCGGCG
>JAYTRP010000447.1:0-12368 GCA_043746145.1 Hyphomicrobiales bacterium
AGCATCAGCGCGGCTGTGGGAACGCCGACAATCGGCCCTCGCGCCAACGCCACCTTCCATGCGGGAACGATTCCAAGCACGCAGATCAGCGATAGCGTGAAGTCGATCACGAACGTCGGGGCCATCTTGAACCGGGGCGGCGGCGCGGTGGCGTCCGAACCGGTCGGCTCGTCGAAGATCGGATGCAGCAGGGCGGCCATGGCTCGTCTCGCGTGGCGAGCGGTGCTCGCGTTGCGGCATCATGCGCTGGCAGGCGTAAAGGATGTCTTGTTTCGGCCCCGCGCTTTATTCACGCCAACACAATCTCGACGTGCGCCGCCGCCAGCGCCCGCGCCAGTAGCTCCGGTGGCGGCGCGTCGGTGATCAGCATATCGATTTCGTTTAGCGCACAAATGCGCACCAGCGAGGGCTGCAGCGCCTTGGAGGAATCACATAGCGCGATCTTGAGCTTGGAGCGCTCTATGTAGAGGCGCTTCAACTCGGTGTCTTCGATCGAATAATCGTAAAAACCGTCCACGGTGAGGCCCGATGCGCCGATCACGGCGATGTCGAACCAGAGCGCGCCGAACTGGGCGAGCGCGGAGGGGCCGCCGACCGCGAGTTCGTCCGCGCGCACCCGTCCACCCGCGAGATAGACCTCCCCCCGAGCGCCCGCCAGCTCCGCCGCGACGCGCACGCTGTTGGTGAACACCTGCATCCCCGCGCTCGGCTGCAGAGTCTTGGCCAGCATCAGCGTCGTGGTGCCGACATCGATCGCCAGCGTGCGGCAATTGGCGATCCTCACGGCCGCTTGCGCGGCGATGCGCGCCTTGCCCTCCTGTTGCTTCAGCATCCTCGACTCGAAGCTCGGCTCGTCGATCGCCGGACCGCGGGCCTGCGAGGATGCGACCGCGCCGCCATGCACGCGCGTGAGCGCCCCCTCAGCTTCGAGTTCCATCAGATCGCGCCGAAGCGTCATGTCGGAAACGCCGAGATCGGAGGCGGCTTGCGTGACCGACACGCCCCCGTCGGCGCGCAGCATGGCGAGGATGCGGGCGTGACGCGCGCGCGACGGCAAGCGCACCCGGGCGGCGTCGGCTTGCAACTTCTGCGTGGGCCAGTTCAAATTTGCTCAGTCCTCCCGCGGCGACGCTTAAACGAGTTCGCCATTGACGGCGATCAACCGGCCGCGCCGCCATACTCGCCGCTTCGCGGGCCGCTCGACGACCGCGTCGGCGACGCTGGTCACGGGCAGCGCGACAAGATCGGCGACGGCGCCGACCACGAGGCCGCGTCGCGGATCGCCCAGCGCGCGATCCGCCTCGCAGGAGACTAGCTGATACGCCTCGGTCAGCTCCGCATCGGAATACATCTCGTGCCGTTCCGCGATGATCGCGGCGCGATCGAGCGGATCGCCGTCGCCAAACGGCGACCAGCAATCGCGGATATTGTCGGACCCGGCAAACACGCGCACGCCCCGGCGCCGCAGCGCGCGCACCGGCGGCACGGGAACGCATGCCGTGCAGGCGGTCATGATCGCGACGCCAGCCCCGGCGAGACGATCCGCCGTGTCGGCGGATACCGCTTCGGGAATGTCGCCGAGCGCGTAGGCATGGCTGACGACAACGCGTCCCTGCATCCCAAGCGCGAGCGTGCGTGCCGCAATGTCGCGCAATTCCGCCGCGCCGGGCTCGCCGCCGTCGTGCAGATGGATGTCGACGCCTTTGCCGAAACGCTCAGCGAGCCCAAACACGATGTCGAGCTGGCCCGCGACATCGCCGTCAAAGCCCAGCGGATCGAGGCCGCCGATCAGATCGGCCCCCGCTTGCAACGCGGCGCGCAAAAGTTCGGGAGCGCCGGGCTCGCGCACCACCCCGCTCTGGGGAAAGGCGACAATTTCGATGTCGATGCGATCGCGATGCGCCTCGCGCACGCGCAGGATAGCCTCGAGGTGTTTCAGGCCGAGGTCAGCGTCGATGTCGACATGCGTGCGCGCCCGCGTCACGCCGAGCGTCAGCAATCTCGCGATCAACGCGGAGGCGCGCGCCTCGACTGGCAAGGCGATTAAACGACGCTGCTCACGCTCGATCGTAATCCGCCCTCGGACCGATCCCGCCTCGATGTGAGGAAGCCGTGGCGCACCCCATTGCGTCTTGTCGAGATGGATGTGTCCCTCGACAAAGGCGGGCAACAGCAAGTCGCCCATGAGATCGAAGTCGCCAGGCAAAGGCGTCCCTCGGGGCGACGTCAGTGCGACAATCAGACCGTCCGCGATCTCGATGTCGGCCGCGGCGCCGTCGGGAAGCCTCGCGTTCAGCAGACGCATCAGATCATGCCCAGCCGTCTGGCGGCGGCATATTTGTAGAGCGGGTCGCCGTAGCGCTTGAATTCCTCACCCGCGGAAAACGCGAGGCTCAGATCATGCTCATCGAGATGCGTGACGGCTTCGGCGTTGATCTCATGCCAATCAGGCAGCGGCAGACGCCGCCAGGAGTCCAGCGCCTCCTGCTGGGGTAACGGCGGAAAGCCGATTTTCGGCGTCAGCGCGGCGATCGCCTGCCAGAAATAGCGCATGGGAATCGCAGGGTCCGGCGTGAACGGCGCCAGCATCCGCAACCAATGCGTCCCCGTCACCGCGTGCAAAGACGCGAAATCTTCGGTCGTGGCGAAGAGCGCGAGAGACAGACGCGCGATCGCGTCATGCGTGTCCGGCCCGATCGCCAGCATGTCCACGACCGGCGCGAACTCCGGCTTGGCGGCCACGGCACGCAGATAATGCCACAACAGGTCGCGCTCGATCTCGACATGTTTGAATGTTTCAGGCCCATACATGTAGGCCAACACTTGCGCCGGATCATCGGTGGTTGGCGCGCCGCCGCAGGCAGACCCGAGCGACAGATATGTCGACGCCCAATAGGCCAGCGCGACGGCAGTTTCCGCGTCGCTGTCGGTCATCGCGGCGTAGGCCGTGCGCATGAACGCGTGCATGGCGCTCGCTGCAAAACCCTCAAACAAGACCGGCAGATACGCGCGCGCCGCCTCAGTCCCACCGAGCCGCGCGACCTCGCGGACAAAGAAACTGCGATAGTCCGCCTCACGCTCGCGGCAGCCCAGAAAGTCGCGCCAGTTGCCAGCGTCGATCTCGCCTTGCGGCTCAGGCGGAGCAACCAGCCCGTTCATCCCGCTATAGCCCCGGGCATAGGCTTCGATTTGTTCTTCGCTCGCGCCCATCCGCGACAAGGCGACCAGCACCATCGGCAGATGGTTGGCGAGAAAGAAAGGAAACTCGGCGCTATGGCCGCGTGACCAACAAATCACGCGCTCGAGCGAAGCGGGATTTCGCGATGGCCGCAACCCAACGTCGTTTTCGACCGCCCCGATCATGCGTCGCTCTCGTCTGCTCGACCCTATCCCTAGTCCGCTTCGAACAGGCGGCCAAGTGGATATGGCCGAATTCAAACATAAAAATGTTCGAATTTGTAGTTTTACCCCGTAATCGGATTGATTTAACGCGAAGGCAGATGATAGCCTGTCACTGTAACCCTCCGCGAGGCTGTCGCATGCCATCCGTTTTCAATCAGCTTACGACGATTTCCCTCAGCGCCCTCGCGCTGGCGTCAGCGGTCGGCGTCGCCGCGGCCGATACGCGCTACGACGGCGTCACACTCAATCTCGCCTCTCAGAACGATCAGTTCGCCGCCGTGGTCGCGGCAATGGCGCCGAAGTTCAAGGAAGCCACCGGCGCGACCGTCAAGGTCGACATCATGAGCTATCCCGAGCTTCTGACCAAGATCACCGCCGATTACATCGGTCACACCAAGGGCTACGATATCGCGACGATGGATATCGTCTGGTCCGGCCAGTTCGCGGAGGCTGGCTACACCGTCGACCTCACCGACTGGATCAAGCGCGACGCGGCGGAAATCAAGGTCGACGACATCTATCCCTCGTTGATGTCGGCGCTGGGCGGCTACAAGGGCAAACAGGTCGCGTTTCCCTTCGCTGGCTATGCCAACGTGCTCGCCTATCGCAAGGACCTCTATGAAGCCGCAGGCCTGAAGCCGCCAGCGACAATGGAGGATCTGGTCGCCGATTCAATCAAGCTGACCGATCCGGCCAAGAAGATCTACGGCTTCGTCGCCAATGGCCAGAAGGGCGCGGCGGTCGCGCAGGACTGGATGCAGTACAACCGTCAGTTTGGCGGCTCGATTCTCGACAAAGACGGCAAGCCTACGCTGAATTCGCCAGCCAACATCGCCAGCGTCGTCGCTTACAAGACATTGTTCGACAAAGCCGCCCCTCCCGGCGCCGCCGATTATGATTGGGGCGGCCGCGAGGAGAGCTTCAAGCAAGGCATGGTCGCCGACATGCAGACCTGGTCGATCGGCGCGGCCGACTACGACAATCCCGCAGCCTCGAAGATCGTCGGCAAGGACGCGATCATGCTGACGCCCTCTGCCAAGGGTCTTCCGGTGCAGTACGGGATCGGTGGTTGGGGCCTCGCCATCAACAAGGACATCGATCCCAAGAAACAGGAGGCCGCCTGGGCCTTCATCAAATGGATCACCAGCCCGGCGGTCCACAAAGATCTCAACATGCACGGCGCCGGCAGTTATCTGCGCATGAGCGAGACCTCGGACCCGGATCTGTTGAAGAAGTTCCCGTTCCTGCCCGTGATCGCGACCTCGTTCGAGCACGGCGACGGTGACTTTCGTCCGCGCATTCCGCAATATCCGGAACTGCAAGATATGATTGGCGGCGCCATCAATGCCGTGCTGGTTGGCCAGACCGATTCGAAAGCGGCGATGGATGCAATTCAGGTGAAGGCGGAAGCTTTGTTCAAGTAAGCACACCGCTCGTCATTGCGAGCAAAGCGAAGCAACCCAGGGGTCTCAGGATGTATCCCCTGAATTGCTTCGCTAAGCTCGCAATGACGTAAAACAAGCGCCACGGCAGACAACGAGCCTCACCATCCCTTGAGTATCATTTTGCAAGACGGCGCGCCAAACGCCATAGGGCGATCTCGTCCTGCGCGCCGCGCCTCCTACGCCCTGAAGCGCCGCCTGTTCCTCACGCTGCTCGCCGCGCCCGCGCTGCTCTATGTGCTTGCGGTCGCGGGCGGTCCGATCGTGCAGGGCTTCCTCTATTCGTTCGAGAGCTACAACCTGATCCGACCGGCCGGACGACATTTCGTTGGGCTCGACAATTATATAAACCTCTGGGCCGACCTCTCGGCGCGCGCATCGCTCATCAACACATTCGTCTTCACGATCGGCGCCGTCGCGCTCGAATTCGTGCTCGGCCTGATCCTCGCGCTGCTGCTATGGCGCGACGATCTGTTCAACCGGATCGCGCTCGGGCTGTTGCTGATTCCCGCCACCGTGACGCCTCTGGTGGTCGGCCTGATCTTCAAGGCGCTGCTCAATCCCGAATATGGCCCGATCGGCTACTATCTCGCCGAACTCGGCCTTTCCAGCCCGCGCGGCCTGCTCGCCGATCCGCATCGCGCGCTCGCCACGCTGATCGGAATCGACGCCTGGGAATGGACGCCGCTGATGGCGCTGATCCTTCTCGCAGGGCTGAAATCGCTGCCGACCGACATCCTCGAAGCGGCGATGGTCGATGGCGCGTCGGGCGCGCAGCGGTTTCGCCATATCGTGCTGCCGCTGCTGTTGCCTGCGGCGTTTCTTGCGCTGATCCTGCGCATGATGGACGCGTTCCGCATCTTCGACATCATCTTCGTCACAACCGGCGGCGGCCCCGCCGACGCCACGGACACGCTAATGATTTTTGGCGTCAAGCAGGGTCTCGAATTCTTCAACATCGGCTTTGCCTCCGCCGTCAGCACGGTGATCGTCGTCTGCATTCTCGCGATGGCGCTTGGCTTTATCGCCGTGCTGCAACCCGCCAGAAATCGACATGCATAAGAGCTTTACCCTCGTGCTCCGCCGCGCCGCGATCCTGGTTGCGCTCGTCATCCTGCTGGCGCCGGTCGTCTGGTTGTTCTCGATCGCTTGGAAGCCCGCACGTGACATATTCTCGTCGCCGCCGGAACTCTCGTTCACGCCCACGCTCGCGAACTTCCAAAGTGTGTTCCTCTATTTCGACGTGCCCGCCCTGTTGAAATCGAGCCTGATCATCGCCGCGGGCTCGACAATCCTCTCGTTACTGCTGGGCGCGCCAGCAGGCTACGCGCTCGCTCGCGCCCGCGATCCCCGCGCGATCTGGCTCGCCTATTTCTTCCTGATCATCAGGACCGTGCCGCCGGTGGCGACGCTGATCCCGTTCTATCTCTGGATGCGCGACATCGGCCTGCTCGGGACATGGTGGTCCGTCATTCTTCTTAACAGCGCGCTCAACGCAGCGTTCGTCACCTGGATGATGTTCACCTACTTTCGCGCAATCCCCGTCAGCATCGAGGAGGCGGCGCTGACCGATGGTTGCTCGGATTTTGGCGCCTTCTTCCGCGTCGCCCTGCCGACCGTCATCCCCGGGTTGATCGCGAGCGCGATCTTCTGCGTGATGTTTTCCTGGAACGACTTCCTCTACGCGATGTTTCTGACCCGCGCGGAAACTAAGACGATCTCGGTCGCGCTGCTCTCGGCCTACGGCACGAAGGACATTTCGTGGGGCACGCTGGGCGCGCTGGCGCATTTTTCCACGCTGCCGATTGTCGCCATGATGCTGCTGCTGAACCGCTATTTCGTGCAAGGCATGACGAAAGGCGTCCACTGATGGCGGCGATCCGTTTTAGCGAGGTCTCGAAGACCTTTGGCGACGGCCAGTTCGCGGTGAAGGCGCTCAATCTGGATATCGCTGATGGCGAGTTCCTGGTGCTCGTCGGTCCGTCCGGCTGCGGCAAGTCGACGGCGTTGCGCATGATCGCGGGGCTCGAAGAGATCAACTCGGGTGAATTGCGCATCGGCGATGTGGTCGCTAACCATTTTTCGCCGCGCCAGCGCAACGTCGCGATGATCTTTCAGAGCTATGCGCTCTATCCCCATCTCAGCGTGCGCGAGAACTTAGGGTTCGCGCTGCGAATGCGCGGGCAAGCGCGCGAGGCGATCGAGGCGCGTGTCGCCGAATCCGCGGCGATGCTGGAACTCGGCGCCCTGCTGGCGCGGCGGCCGGGCCAGCTTTCCGGCGGCCAGCGCCAGCGCGTCGCCATGGGCCGCGCGCTGGTGCGCCATCCCCAAGCTTTCCTGATGGACGAACCTTTGTCCAACCTCGATGCGCGGCTGCGCGGGCAAATGCGTGTCGAGATCGCGCGGTTGCAGAAGTTGGCCGGCGTCACCACCGTCTATGTCACGCATGATCAGGTGGAGGCGATGACGATGGGCGACCGCGTCGCCGTGATGCGCGACGGCGAGTTGCAGCAACTAGGCCGCCCGCGCGATCTCTACGACGATCCCGTCAATCTGTTCGTCGCGACCTTCATCGGCGCGCCGCCGCTCAACCTGTTGCGCGGCGCGCTGCGGCGCGGTGTGGGCGGCCCCGAAATCGAACTCGTCGGCGAGCGGTTCGCGCTGCCGCACAGCTTTGTTCAACGAAAGCCCGGCCTTGCCGCGTTTCTCGATCGCGAAATTATTGTTGGCGTGCGGCCGGAAGACGCCAGGATTGGCGGCGAAGGCGCAACCCTGTCGGGCATCGCGGTGTTTCAGGAAGATCTCGGCGCCAACATGCTAACCACCCTGGAGCTGGCGACGGGCGCTGGTCGGGCCTCGTTCGTTGAAGAACTCGGCGAGGCGGACATACCTCGCGTGGCGGATCGGCTGCGCATCAACAGCCAAAGCGGCCGACGATTGGCGCGCGACGAAAGGGTCGATGCGACAATCGATTTGGAACGGCTGTATTTGTTTGACCCCGAGACGAAGCTGGCGATCCGTTAACGCCAGCCCGTCATTGCGAGGAGCCCCTGCGACGAAGCAACTCAGGGGCTTCAGCTCGAGGCCCCCGGGTTGCTTCGCTGCGCTCGCAATGACGCGGGCCTGTGCCGCTCAGATCACAGACGCCGCGCGGTCGGCCAGCCGTCGATAAATCTCGCGGTAACGGCGGTAGCCCGCGGCGTAAACGCCGGCGAATTCCGGGCGGGGCTCAACCACGTCGCCGGGGCGCACAAAGGCGGAAATGGCGCCCCAGTCGCTGGTGAGTCCGACGCCTATCGCGGCAGTCCAGGCCGCGCCGACGCAGGAGCCGGCATGACCCGCGAGCCGCTTGATTGGCTGTTGCAGAATGTCGGCGACGCATTGCATCCAGAGGTCGCTGCGCGATCCCCCGTCGGAGGCGATGAAATGGTCGGTGCGATGTCCGATCTCGTTCAGAGTCTCGATGTGATGCGCGATCGCGTATCCATAAGCCTCCAATAGCGCGCGCCAGATATGGCCAATGTCGTGCGAGAGCGAAAGCCCGTCGATCGTTCCGCGCGCCGCGGCGTCATGCACCGGCGTTTTCTCGCCGAGAAAATAAGGCACGACGACGAGCCCGTCGGCGCCGGGCGGTCGCGTCTGCGCGATCTCGTCAAGCCAGCGATGCACCGAGACGCCGGCGGCCGCGGCCTCCGCCGCTTCGGCGCGCGCGAAATTATGCGCGAACCAGTTCAGCGCCGAACCGCCCGTCGACATGCAGCCGTTGGGGACATAGAGGCCGGGCTTGAGGTGATAATCCAGGAACAGACGCGCGTCGGGACGCGCCTGATTGGTCGCGATCAGAATGTCGACCGAACCGCCAAACTTCAGCAGCACATCGCCATTCTCGACCACGCCGGCGCCCAACGCCGAAGCAATCATGTCGGCAGCGCCGCCAACCACCGGCGTGCCTGCCGCCAGCCCGGTCGCAAGCGCAGCTTTTACCGTCACCGGCCCAAGAATCTCATGCGAGCCGATCTTGTCTGGAACCACGCGCGCGGGGATGTGCGCGAGCGCAATCAACTCTGCGTCCAGTCTGTGCGTGGAGAGATCGACGAAACCCGCCTCCAGCGCCCAGTTCTGCTCGATCGCGCGTCGCCCCGTCAGGCGCCAGTTGATGAAATCATACGAGCCGAACACGGTCGCGATGCGTGAAAACACTTCGGGCTCGCAGCGTTCGAGCCATCGCAGCTTGGCCGCGATCAGTTGCTGGTTAATCCCATTGCCAGCCTTTGCCAGAAACGTCGATGCGTCGATTTCCCCGCGCAACTGCTCGACTTCGGCGCCGCAACGCCCGTCGCTCTGCTGAATGCTCGGGCGCAGCAACTGGCCAGATTCATCCAGGCAAATCAGTGCCGGCAACATGCCGGTTACGCCGACGGCGGCGATCTCGGCAGCTTGGACATCAGCGTCGCGCAGTAGTTGCGGCACGATCTCGCAAACGTTCGACCACCATTGCTCGGGATCTTCTTCCGCCCAGCCACCGTGCGGAGAGCGCAAGTCGACGGGGCGCTCGGCCAGCGCAAGAATTTTGTTGGGCAGCGCGATCAAGACACCGATCGTCGACGTCGTGCCGATGTCGAGACCAAGCACGCATCGCATCGGGGAGCCTCGTCAGCGCAAGCTGCGCACGCGGTCCATGAACCGCGCCACCCGCGCGCCGTCAACCGCTTTCCAGGTGTTGCCATCAACCTTGAAGTGGGTGCCGATCACGACGCCGTCGGCGTATTCCATCACCGACTGCACGTTGTCGATGTTGACGCCGGTGTTGGCGAATAGCGGCACGCCGAGCGACGCTTCGCGCAGCGCGCGCAGATGCGACGTTTCGGCGGGAAGGCCGGTGAGCGGGCCCGACACCAGGATCGCGTCGGCGAGCGAGGAAAACACCGCGCTTCGCGCCCTGAGCTCGATCGGGCGAGCGTCGAGCGAATGGGCGAATTCCGCGTTGATATTGAACAGCAACTTCATGTCGTCGCGGCCGAGTTGGCGTCGCAGCCGCAGGGCGCTTGCACAATCGGGCTTCCACAACCCCATGTCGGAAGCGAACACGCCGGTGAAAATCTCGCGCACGAATTGCGCGCCGGTCGCCGCGCCGATAGCGACGCTGGCGACAGGGTCCCAGAGATAGTTGACGCCGAACGGGACCTTGAGAGCCGGCTTGAGCGCCTGAACCACCGCAGTCATCGCCGCCACGCCCTCGGGCGCGGCCTGCAGAACGTAGGGGCGATCGTTTTCGTTGCCGAACATGACGGCGTCGACGCCGCCCGCCTGCAACTTTTCAAGGTCCGCCGCCGCGCCCTCGATCAGCTTGGCCATGCCGCCCGCGAAATCGTAAAGCGGCGTTCCCGGCAGGGCGCCGATATGCACCATGGCGATGACGACCTTGGTCTTCGCCGTGAAAAAGTCGAACGGCATTAGCCTTCACCCTCTGCTTTTTGCTCTGCTTTTGCTCTGCTAATTATAGAGGCAGAAGACACAAAATCAAACAAAATCCCACTTTCGCGTTTGCGCTTTTGTTGATATCGAGCAAATCTGAGCCGCTCGCTTCCAAATCTGAGCCGCTCACTTCAGGAAGGCATCGCATGTCCACAGTGCCTTATGCAGAACTCGCCGGCCGTCGCGCGCTCGTCACGGGCGCCGCGCGCGGCATCGGCCGCGCGATCGCATCGGCGCTTTCGCAGCGCGGCGTGCGCGTCATGCTCGCCGATCTCGACCTGGACGCGGCTACGCAAAGCGCGCGCGAGATTGGCGCGGGCGCTGAAGCGGTCGCCATCGACGTCCGCGACCGGGGTTCCGTCGAGCGCGCTTTCGCCGCCACGCTCGAAGCGCTTGGCGGCTGCGACATCCTCTGCGCCAACGCAGGCGTGTCCACCATGCGAGCCGCCCTCGATCTTACCGACGAGGATTGGAACTTCAACTTCGACGTCAACACGCGCGGCGTGTTCCTGACCAATCAATGCGCCGCCCGGCACTTTGTCGCGAAGGCGAGCGGTTGCATCGTCAACACCGCCTCGCTCGCGGCCAAAGTCGGAGCGCCGTTGCTCGCGCATTATTCCGCCTCGAAATTCGCGGTGCTGGGATGGACGCAAGCGCTCGCGCGCGAACTGGCGCCCAAAGGCATCAGGGTCAATGCGGTCTGCCCGGGTTTCGTAGCGACCGGCATGCAAACGCGCGAAATCGAGTGGGAGGCGCAGCTTCGCGGCGTCTCGCCCGAGCAGGTGATCCGCGATTACATTGCGCAGACGCCGCTAGGGCGCCTCGAACAGCCCGAAGACGTCGCCGACGTAGTCGTGTTTCTCTGTTCGGATCAGGCCCGCTTTATGACGGGTCAAGGCGTCAACGTCACGGGCGGCGTCTATACGACGTAGGGATCGCCCCGTCAGACCGACAGCCGTTTACGCACTTCGCTCTCCACCATATCCTTGCGCTCGCCCGCCAACACGACGGCGCCGCGGTCCAACACGGCGTAATCGTCGGCGATATCGCGAGCCCATTCGAAATATTGCTCGACCACGACGATCGCCATCTCTCCCTTACCCCGGAGATAGAGGATCGCGCGGCCGATATCGCTGATGATCGAGGGCTGGATGCCTTCGGTCGGTTCGTCCAGCACCAGCAGTTTCGGGCGCGTGACCAAAGCGCGGGCGATGGCGAGTTGTTGCTGTTGCCCGCCGGAAAGATCGCCGCCGCGACGCCCCAGCATTTCGTTGAGCACGGGGAACAGGCTGAAGATCTCATCGTCGATGAAGCGCTTGTCGCGCGACAGCGTGGCGAAGCCGGTCAACAGGTTTTCGCGCACGGTTAGCAGCGGAAAGATTTCGCGCCCCTGGGGAACATAGCCGATGCCGCGTCGCGCGCGCACGTGCGGGGGCAGGTTCTTGATGTCCTCGCCCATCCAGTTGATCGAACCCGACGCGATCGCCTGATGCCCGCAGATGGCTCGCAACAGTGAAGATTTACCAACGCCATTGCGCCCGAGCACAGCGGTGACACGGCCCACCGCCGCCTTCAGCGACACAGAGCGAAGCGCATGCGCCGCGCCGTAGTAGAGATTGATCGATTCGACGCTGAGCATGGCTATCGCCCGAGGTAAACTTCAATCACGCGATCGTCCGCGCTGACTTGATCGAGCGTGCCTTCCGCCAATACGGCGCCTTCGTGCAGCACCGTCACCTTGACGCCGAGTTCGCGAACGAAGTGCATGTCGTGCTCGATGACGACGACCGAGTGATCGCGCGCGATCGTCTTCAGCAGTTCCGCGGTGGTCGCGGTTTCTGCGTCGGTCATTCCGGCAACGGGTTCGTCGACCAGTAAGAGCTTGGGGTCCTGGGCGAGCAGCATGCCGATCTCGAGCCACTGCTTTTGTCCGTGCGACAGCGAACCCGCCAACCGCCCCCGGTGATCGCCGAGCCGGGTTGTGGTCAACACGTATTCGATCGATTTCCGCTCCTTCTGCCTGGCGTTGCCAATCAGCGTCGCGAACAC
>JAYTRP010000448.1:0-4059 GCA_043746145.1 Hyphomicrobiales bacterium
GCTCGTGGCCGAGATCGTGTCGTCGGCCGAAAGAGAGTTGTTGCCGGAACCGACCTGGATGTCTCCGCTGTTGGTCAACGCGCCGCCGACCGTCAACCCGGCGCCGCCGTTGCCGCCGTATTGGTCGAGTGAGATCGTGCCGCTATTGGCCAGCGATCCCGTCGTGATCTGCGCGCCGTTGTAGAGATAGAGGCCGCCGGAAATCTGCGAAAGGCCGGTTAAGGCGCTGTTCGTCGCGCCTGTCAGGCTGTCTTGAACTGAGGCCGTCGCCCCGCTGAGGGACAGTTCGCTGTTGCTTGCGATCGTTGTGATCTCGCCGCCGCCTGCGAACACCACCTTGGCGTCATCGCTGAGATTGACGCTTCCAGCTAAGACGCCAGCGCTGCCGCCAAGGCCCGCGGCGCTCGTTCCGTTGACGTAGAGCTCGGCGGTCGCAGTCGTAGAACCGTCCAGGTTGATTGTCCCGCCCGTGTTGTTGACGCTCGTGGCCGAGATCGTATCGTCGGCCGAAAGTGCGTTGTTGCCCGAACCGACCTGGATGGTTCCGCTGTTGGTCAGAGCGCCGCCGACGCTCAGTTGCGCGCCTCCTTGGCCCCCATAAATGTCCAGATAGAGGCTCCCGCTATTGACCGCCGCGCCAGTCACCGCCAGCGCAGCGCCTGTAAATTCCAGCGACCCCGCAACCGTTAGGCTAGCGATCGTTCCTGCGTTCGTCGCGGAGGTGATTTGAGGCTGTCCGGAATTGACGACAACGTCGGAGGTGGGTCCGGGAAGCACGCTGCCTGTCCAGTCGCCGGCTGTGTCCCAATTGTCGTTGGAGCCATCCCAGGTCGTAGTGGTCATGACGATCTCCCTGCGCGACGCTCGACGTCCGCAGCGGCACACAAGCGGAAAGCGGGCCTGCGCGTAAATTGGCCCTTACGCCCTAGGCCCTATGACCTAGGCCTCGACACAGCGCGTTTCCGCGCGCTAAATTGCGGCCCGCTCAAGGCTGGACGACATTTTTGTGAAGCTGCTCGTCATCGACGATCACCCGATTGTCCTCGATGGGATCGCCGCGCTTCTGGCCGGGTCGAGCCCCGACACCACCGTGTTCACCGCGCGCGACGCTCAGACCGGCTTTCGGCTGGCGACCGAACACACCGACCTCGACATTGTGCTGCTCGACCTCAAACTCGCTGGCCTCAGCGGCCACGCGGCCATCTCCGAGTTTGGACGGCTTCGGCCGAGCCTGCCGGTGATCGTGCTGTCGTCTTCCGAGGACCCGGCCGACGTGCGCAAGGCGATCGGGCTCGGCGCGCTCGGCTATGTCCCCAAATCGGCGAACCGGCATACGCTGATGTCGGCGATCGCGCTGGTCATGAACGGCGAAATCTACCTGCCGTCGCTGATGATCGACAACCTCTTTGGCGAGACTCCGAAGGCGGAAACCCTCAGCGCGCCGACGCACCGGCTCACGGAACGACAAATAGAGGTGCTGCGTCTGATGAGCCACGGCCTCGCCAACAAGGTGATCGCAACTCGGCTCAATCTCAGCGAGAAGACGGTCAAGATCCACATCTCGGCGATTTTCAGAACGCTCAACGTGATCAACCGAACCCAAGCGGCGGCCGTCGGCCGCGAGCTGGGTCTGCTCTAGGGGACCAGGGCAAACGATGGACGGGTTGGACTTTTCGCCTTGACCACATTCGCCGCCCCGCCCGCCGCCGAGCCGTTACGCGCGCTTGGCCGTTTGGTACGCCGAACGGGGGGCGTGCGCGCCGATGGATTGACCGACCGCGTGCGGGCCCAGCAGATCGATCTGCTGTTCAAGAACGTCGCGTTTGGTGTCATCGGGGCCGCGCTTGCGTGCCTCACGCTTGACCTTGCGCTGTTCGGACAGAACGCCATCGAACCAGCCAGAGGCGCCCTCTGGGCCGCCTATATCGTCGGCGCGATGTCAGCACATCTTACGCTGCTCTATCTGTACAAAAAACGAAAGACTGAGGCGGCCTCAGGCTGGCGGCGCTGGGCGGCCGGCTTTACTCTGGTCGCGCTCGTGGAGGGCCTTGGCTGGGGCTGGGCGCCCGTCTGGCTAGTCGACATAGCGCGCGTCGATTCACGCCTGCTGATCATGTGCGCCACGCTCAGCTTGACGGCGGCGGCCGTGCCGGCCTTTAGCTCCTATCTTCCGGCGTTCTTCGCCCTCGCTGTTCCTGCCTGCCTTCCGATGACCTTCGCCTTGGCCCGCGAGAACGAGCCGACGCTGCACATTGTGGCGTTCTGCGCGCCGATCTACATGATCACCATCGCCATGCTCGCCTTTCAGACGTCGCGAAAATTTCAAGAACTTGTCGGGCTTCGCGTTAAATCCGCCGATCTCGCCGAACAACTGAGATCGCAGATCGAACTCGTCGAACAGGCGATGATCGCTAAGTCAAATTTCCTCGCCGCCGCGAGCCACGATTTGCGCCAGCCGGTCCACGCTATCGCTCTATTTGCCGGGGCGTTGCGGGAACTTACCCTACCAGCGGCCGCGCAGCGCTTGACGGGACAAATCGAGAATTCCGTCGTCGCGCTCGACGGCCTGTTCGCGGCGATACTCGACATCTCCCGGCTCGACGCCCATTCCGTCGAAGTGCGGCGAAGCGCCTTCTCCGTTGGTGGGTTGATGGCGCGCGTGGTTCAGGACTTCGCCGCCGAGGCGGCGGCCAAGGGCGTGAGGATCAACTATGTCGCGAGCCGGGCGCGAGTCTATGCCGATGCGATCTTGCTCGAACGCGTGTTGCGCAATCTCGTCGCCAACGCTGTGCGCTACACGCCTGAGGGCCGAGTACTGGTCGGCTGCCGTCGGCGCAGCGAGGCGGTCGAGCTTCAAGTCTGCGACACCGGGATCGGCGTCGCGCCCGAGCATCGCGAGGTCATCTTCAAAGAATATTTTCAGCTCAACAATCCGGAGCGCGACCGACAAAAGGGCCTGGGACTGGGGCTCGCCATCGTGCAACGTCTCGTTCGGCTGCTGGATTTCCCACTTTCGCTGCGCTCCCAAATAGGGCGCGGCTCGTGTTTTGGAGTTCTGGTGCCGCTCGCCGGCTCGGCCCCCGCGCCGGCGGCGCTTGAACCCGAGGTCGCGACGTCGCGCGGAAGCGGGCTTATCGTCGTCGTCGACGACGAGGCGCCGATTGTTGCCGGCATGACTACCCTGTTGAAGAGTTGGGGCTACGAAGTCGCAGGCGCCGGCTCAGGCGAAGCGGCGGTGCATGCGCTTTCGCGCTTGCCTGTGAGGCCCGCGCTTGTGATCTCCGATCACTGGCTGCGCGGCGGCGAAACCGGATTCGAAGTGGTCGACCAGCTGCGCCTCGAATATAACGAGGACATCCCGGCCATTCTCATCTCTGGCGACACGGGCCCCGCACTGCTCGCCGACGCCGAGGTCGCCAAAATTGTGCTGCTGCATAAACCCACTCCGCATGGCAAGCTGCGCGCCGCGATCGCCCATTCCCTGGCAGCCCACCGCGCGGATGACCCGACGAGCTGAGGAGCGTCAGGCCTGCCAAGATTGACAGGCTCAGGGTAAGCGCGCCTGCCGTGGCTCAATTTCTACGTAACAGAATGTACAAGAGAGCTTTCAAAGCCGTCGACGTGTGATTTTACCTTGAGGCCGCCGGTATTGTGTTCACCGCTGATAATGTTAACGGGTTGCACTTGTCGCCGCGGAACGCAACGCACAGTTCAGGCGGGCTCGGGAGCCAGCTGAACAAACGCGTTTCGCCTCACGAAGGGGCCTTTGCGTTGGCAAAATCGGGGACGGTGAAGAGCATCGACGCATTCGAGAGAGCCCTGATCCGGGAAGCTACGTCGCTTCGATCATCGAAGCGCGTAATCTTCACCGTTGTTGAGGGCGTTAATGAGCGCCGCGAAGCTTGTCGATGAGTCCATGCCCGCCGAGCAATTGAACTCGAGCAACAACGAGTAGAGCGCGCGCCGTGACGGACGAATGGAACCCTGACGAACTTGTTTAGTTTGGTGGCGCCCCGGTTCACGCAGCAAGGAGAAGACGGCCTCCAGCAGCAAGCGTAG
>JAYTRP010000449.1:0-12344 GCA_043746145.1 Hyphomicrobiales bacterium
GGCGAGGTGTGCCGCAGTTGCTGAACCGCGGGGAGCAAACGCTGTGGAACCTCGCCGGCTCGGGTGGCCGGCTTCAAATCGGAATGGTGGCCGACATCAAATCGGAATAGGTGGCCGGATTGAATCGGAATACGCAACAGCAGCGGCGTCTCGTTCATCTCGATCACACAGTCGTTCAACACGACGACGAGCATGGGGAGGCTGACACTCAACATGTTGCTGTCCTTTGCGCAGTTCGAGCGCGAGGTCACCGGCGAGCGGATTCGCGACAAGATCGCCGCTTCGAAGAAAAAAGGCATTTGGGTCGGCGGGTGGGTTCCGCTGGGGTATCGTGTCGTCGAGAGAAAGCTGCTGGTCGATGAGGCCGAGGCTCAGACAGTCCGTCTGATCTTCGATCGGTATATCGCACTCGGCTCGATCGGCGCGCTGCTGGCGGTTCTTCGAGAGCAGGCAATCCTCACGCGCCGCAGAACGTTCTCGACTGGCGCTACGATCGGCGGCATCCCTTTCACCAAGGGGCCACTTGCCTATCTGCTTAGAAACCGAATGTACCTGGGCGAACTGAATCATGGTGCTAACAGCTATCCCGCCGAGCATGCTGCGATCATCCCCAAGCAAACCTTCGACGCCGTCCAGGCGCTTCTTAACAGCCAAGCCGCGGCTTCGGGTTACAATCAATCGAAGTCCGAGGCGCTGCTACAAGGGAGGCTGTTCGACGACCGAGGGCATCGGATGACCCCGAGTTTCGTCATCAAGGGCGGAGTGCGATATCGCTACTATGTCTCACGCGCAACCACAGAAGGGCGGCAAGCCGAAGCCGGGTCGGTGACGCACGTTCCCGCCGTCGATTTCGAGCAAGCTATTATCGACGCGGTCGCCCAGATCGGGAAATGTAAGACCAACAAGCAGGCGATTAACGAACTCGTCGAGACCATTTCTATTCAGACGGACGGCCTAAAGATCGTGCTCACCCCGAAGCCCGCTGAGACCGCGGAAACTCGCGCCATCCTCGCCCCTTAGACGAAGCCCCCGTTTCGCGTCCAGCGCGAAATCCTCGCGCCCGCCGACGCCGAGCGGGAAGATCCGCGCGCGATGACGTTCGATACTCGAGGCCGCCTGCTGATGGCGATCGGCAAGGCGCGACGCTGGGTCGACGATCTCGTCTCGGGTCGCGCAGCGGACGTCGAAACGCTTGCCGTCATCGAAAACCGCAGCGCGCCCTCCCTCTCGATGCTGCTCTCGCTCGCCTTCCTGTCTCCAGATCTCGTGACGGCCATTGTCGAAAACCGGATGCCGCGCGGGATCGGGCTGACCCGCATGACCGATCTTCCGAGCGAGTAGCAGGAACAAAGGCGCGTGCTGGATCAAGTTCATGACCCTGTACATGATCCCAGGCCGGTACCATTGCGGCGGCCGGCCAGCGGCCGCCGCTTTGGATCTGCTGACGCCGCTTATGGCTTGGGTGGAGGATAACGCGCGGCCCGAGCGGCAGATTGTCTCGTACCATGCCGGACAGGAAGCGAGCACGCCAGTCTCGCGGGCGCAACCCGTTACTCGCTACCCTGTCACGATGCCCTCTTTCGGAGCCGGCGACGTCAACAGCGCCGACTCGTACGCCGCCGCTCCCCCGATAAACGGCGTCAGCGACGAACTCGTCTGGGCGGGTTCGAAACACTACAGGCCAGGCGAACAAATCAGCTGTGTCGAGGACGGGCTGATAACGCAGTGTCGGTGATCAGCATTTTGGAGCCTGGTTGATGCGGAGTCGCACAACGCCAATCGCAGAACCGGCGCGGCGCGGCGTTGCAGATTGTTTTCACCGCGCGAGTGTCTTTGCTATCGCGCGACTGGCTTGGCCATAAAGCGCGATTTACTTGGTTGAGCGTGTCTGTGTCTGTCGCGCGCTTCGAAGATGACGCAGGAGCGGGGCCGTACCGCGCCTATCGGCCTTGAGCCGTGCGCCAGACACAGACGTTCTTCTACCATGCAAAGTACGCGAAGCTTTGGTCCCTGGCGCGGGCTGTTGGTAGCACACGATATGTTCGGTTTAGGTAGCACACGATCTGTCCGGCAACGTTTGGCCCTCGCTGGGGGTCAGGGATGCGCCGGTCAGAAGCCCTTCAGGGAGTTCGTGTGATCAAGTTCACGAGTATTTTGAGCCGCTACGAGGCGGCAGAACTAAACCAGATGGAAGCGGCGGAACTGCTTGAGATCGACGAGCGAACGTTCCGGCGGTGGCCGCAACGTTTCAAGGACGATGGCGAGGCTGGATTGCTGGATCGACGGCTCGGCAAGGCGTCGGGCCGGCGGGTTCCGGTTGACCGGGAGGATGAGGTGGAGGCTTTGTTTCGCGAGCGCTACTGCGGCTTCACGGCCAAGAATTTTCACGAGCATCTGGTCGCTCGGCATAATTTTGCGTGGAGCTACAGCTGGACGAAGACGTTTGTGCACTCGAAAGGCCTTCTGGAGAAGGCCGAACGGCGCGGCGCGCACCGGCGCAAGCGTCCGCGCCGGCCGATGGCGGGGATGATGCTGCATCAGGACGGGTCGCGTCATGTTTGGCTGAAGGGCTTGCCGGCGCTGGATCTCATCGTGACGATGGATGACGCGACGAGCGCGATCCATTCGGCGTTTGTGTGCGAGGAGGAGGGCACGGGCTCGACGCTTCGGGCATTGCGCGAAGTTTTTGCGGCGCATGGATTGCCGTTGAGCCTCTACACCGACCGGGGCTTACATGACTTTCACACGAGCAAAGCCGGAGGCGCGGTCGACCGCAAGCCACTGACGCAGGTCGTGCGGGCGCTGGAGCGGCTTGGGGTCGAGCACATCGCGGCCTATTCGCTACAGGCGCGCGGGCGCTCGGAGCGGGTGTTCCAGACCTTGCAAGACCGCCTGACCAAGGAACTGGCGCTGGCTGGAATCGAGACGGTGTAGGCGGCTAACGCCTTCCTGCGCAAAGTCTATCCTGCGCGAGGTCTATCCTGCGCGAGGTCTATATTCCCGCCCACAACGCGCGGTTTGCGATTGCCCCGGAGCAACCAGGAACGGGGTTTGTCGCGATCCCCGGCGTCGATCTCGACGAAGTGTTTTGCGTGCAGGAGGAGCGCTAGGTCGGCAACGACAATTGCGTGTCCTACAACCGACTCAAGCTGCAAATCCCGGAAAGCCCGCTGCGCGCCCATTTCGTCAAGGCGCGGGTGTGGGTGCGAACCTACCTCGACGGCACGCACGCCATCTTTCATGGGCCGCGCTGCCTAGGACGTTACGAAAAGAAAGGGGCTAGCCGAGAAGAAAAAAGCGCCGCCTAAATCCGCTCGGCGGCGCACCCTAAGCAGCCCGTTCGCCATTCAACTGGCGAGCGGCAACCTTAAGGGAACAAAACCAGAACAAGCGGACATTTGATGTGCTACCAAAACCGGACAAGTTAATTAGCTATCGACAGATCCCGGGCGCGGGCTTGCTCCACGACCCAGGAGCCCTGGTCGCAAATGATAGCGTTGAGGATTGTGAGAAGTTTTCGGGTGACCGCCGTTAGGGTGACCATTTGAGCTTTCACACAGCGAGTAGGCGGTGTTCAAATCCTACGACGGCATCGTCGACCATCGGCACGCGCGATTGGACCTATCGGTTCTGATCAGAGAGCCTTGGTAATAGTCAATAATAGCCTGCGGCATGCATCACTGCGTCCGCCTGTATCTGGGCATTGGTTAAGGCTTGGCGATCGCTAACTTCGCGACGAAGCGCACGATGGATCTCCTCTCCAAGGATTGCTTCCAGCGCGAGGTACTCAGGCACAGGCGGCCGCGGCCAAGCTTTAAGCAGGCCCTGCTTCGCCAGCCTGTCGACGACGCTTACGATTGGCGACGTCGCCGCCGCTTCCGGGTCCGCGGAAACGCTGAAACGCGGGGCGACCGGAAAGCCGTTCTGAACGTTTGCCTTCATCGCTTCCGGGGAGGTCATCCAGGCGATCGCCTCGAACGCCAATTCAATCCGTTCCAGCGGCAGGTTCGAGGGAATGCAAAGCAGGAAACCGCCAATAGGATTGTTTGAGGCGCCGGCGGGACCGCGAGGCTGTGGCAGATAGGTTACCTTGCGCTTCACGGCCGAACTGACATCGGTCTCAAAGCGTGCGGCGCGGACTGTCCAACAATAGGCAAGCGCAGTCTGGCCCGACAGGAACGATATCGTGCGGCGATCCCAGTCCATTTCGAGAATGTCGGGCGGCGAAACATCCTTTAGCTTGTGAAGGTAATCCAGCACGCGCAACCCCGCGTCTGACTGTATCTGTGGCCGAAGCTGTTCGCCTCTTGCTTCGTCGACCCCCATTACGAGGCTCGACTTAGGAATCCGCAGGATCGATTCCCCACAGCAGCCCATGAGGAACATGAAAGTCGACGCGATGGGCATCCCACGCCCTCCATTCCACGCGATACCGTATCGTTCCTTGGCAGGCGCATGGAAATGCTTAGCGGCTGCGATGGTTTTGTCGAACGTCGTCGGATAGTCGATCTTGTCTCTATCGAATAGATCACTGCGCGCGGCCAGCAGCTCGATCGTACAGTAGATGGGAACTCCGAACTGCTGTCCGCGCCAAGTTCCCATCGACCAGACCGATGGATGAAAATCGAGCGGCGAAATCGCGGCGGCCTTGATGTGGGAATCGAGGGGGATCACCATATTTTTCTTTACGGCTTCGCCGAGCCATGGCGCGTTGATTGCTACGATGTCGTATTCGGAAACGTCTCGCCGGGAATTTTCGATGAGGCGATCGTGAAGCTGTGGAAGCTTTCGCAAATCGAAGTTCTTTCGCGAAGACATATTGTTGCGGAAGTCCGCCCACATGTTTCTCATCGACAGAAAATAATTATCATCATTAAGCAGAAATTTGATTTCGCGCGTACCGCGGAAAAGGCTTTCGATGAGTCGCGGAGGCGGAATTATCTGCGCGGCGAAATAGGAGCCGCCGAAGTAGAAATCCTCGTCGCTGTCGGTCTTGGCGCGGAGTCCGAATGTCTCCGCAAGGAGAAACTTTATCTTCCGAGCATATTGAATGAAGCTTTCCAGTAACGGCTCGCTTGGCTGCAATAGGAATCGCTTCCCTGTATCGCTAGCGTTTTTGGTCACGATGTCGCCGCGTTCTATCAGCGCATGAATTCGGCGCATCGCCGTCGCATGCGGCACCTTGGCGACCGACGCGAGGGTGGAAATGGCGATCGGCGTTCCCGTGAGGTGGTTCCGGATCAAAAACAGGAGCATGTTCCATGTCGCGTCCTCTTCCGCGATCGGAACCAGTTCCTGGAACGGCAAACGAACCCGTTCGAGGAACGCGATTATCCGCAGGAGTTCGTGCTCGGTCATCCTGAAGCTGTTTGACCTGACTGGATCGGGTCCCTCAAATATTTCCGACCCTGGCGAACGGTTAGGTCGCGACATCGATCTTGTCGAGTCTGTGTTTCTTTCTGTTTCGTCCATTGTCGCCGTCGAGGCAGGGTGTGGACGAGGCCGCAAGGGCCACGTTCGCACTTGGTCGCGAAACGATTGTTTTTAGGGAATGACCTTTTCCGAGCGCAATTCGGCGAATAGCGTTTGGAAAGCCTCTTCCGTATTCTGATACACGGTGAAGCCCCGCTTACGGCTCGCGGCCATGTCAGTCATCACTTCGATCGGCCTACTGAGATCGAGATCCGTGTGCCAGGGTGAAGCGACCCGCGCCAGATCGGGTTCGGCGAGCCCGTGCTTTTCCGCGATGCCCCTCCAAAGGCCTGCGTCGCCCGCCATCTGGGTTTCAAGCGGCGTCACCTCGCCGGTAAATCCTTCCCACTCGACGCCGAACCACTTGGCGATGCGCGGCCACATCCAATTCCAGCGGAATAGATCGCCGTTCACGATATTGTAGGCGTTGTTCTTCGCGAAGTCATGCGTGCTCGCCCACACTACCTGCTTGCCGAGGATGCGGGCGTCGGTCATGTCGGACAATCCATTCCACTGCGCTGCGCTGCCGGGAAATTTGAATTTTCGGCCCGTTTCCTTGCAGATCGAGGCAAAGGCGGCGAGCGTCGAGCCCATGTTCATCGCATTGCCGATCGCCTTGCCGATTATCGTGTGCGGGCGATGGACGCTCCAAGTGAATCCGTCACGCGCCGCAGCCGCATAGACCTCATCCTCCTGGGCATAATAGAAGTTGGGGATATCCAGGCGTGGCTGCTCCTCGCGGACCGGCATCAGCGGCAACGTGCCGGCTTTAAGGTAGGAGTCGAAGGGTCCGAGGTAGTGTTTCAGGCCCGTCACCAGCGCGACATGGACGACGGAGCGAGCCAGCGCCACGGCTTCGAGCAGCGTCCGGACAGCGCCGGCGTTGACTCTGATGTTCTCTTCTTCGCTCGCCTGTCGCGACCACGTCGTGAGATAGACGTGGGTGGGCTTCAGAGCGGCGACGGCGTTCTTGACGCTCTGTGCGTTCGTCAGGTCTGCGGCCACATGCGTCACGGCCGGCGTCAGCCCCTCGGGCTTGCGCGAAAGCCCGTGCACCGTGGCGCCCCGATCTAGCAATTCCCTAGACACGCCACGTCCCGCGATACCTGTCGCTCCAACTACCAGGGCCACAATTTCCATAATCCGCTCCGTTCGACGCCCGTTATCGCGCTTCTTCAATAATGTGATTTCAACCGCCGGTCATCGCATGTTGACCATCACCTTCAATTCGTGACCGCCTGGATTTAGAAGTGAACGGAATCCCTTTTCGACGATGTCTTCGGGCGCGATGCGCCCGGTGATAATTTTCTCGACGGGGAGCTTGCCGCTCGCAATCATGCGGGTGACGCGAGGCCACATCGTGACCTCGTAGCACCAGGTCGCTTCGATCGTAATGTCCTTGAGCGCCCACAGTGCAGGGTCGACGAGAGCTTTCTTCACGTGCAGTCCGGTCTGTACGACAGTGCCATGATTTCGGACCGCCTCGACGCATGTGTTGAGTGCAAGCTCGAAGCCTGAACATTCGATCGCGGCATCAACGCCGACCCCTTCTTCCGTATTTTCGCGGATATAGTCCACGACATTGACTTCACGGGGATCAAGCACAGCCGCCGCGACACCGAGGCTTTCGATAAGTCGTCGCCGGTTTGCGTTGGGCTCACTGACGAAGATCTTCGAAGCGCCGACTGCATTGCAGATCAGGATCACCAACGCCCCGATGGGACCGGCGCCAGTTACAAGCACGGTGCTGCCGCCGGTAATTTTTGCACGGTCGACCCCGTAGAGCGCCACGGCGGTAGGCTCGACCATAGCGCCTTGCTCGTCTGTAACGTTATCGGGAATCAAGTTCGCGTTATAGTCATTGATGACCGCCAACTCGCCCATGCCGCCCCAGGCCCAGCTCAGGCCGATGCAGCCCATGCTGGGGCTCAAATGATTGAGGCCGCGACGGCTGTAGTAGTCATCGAGCGGCATCACGAGCGGCTGGATCGAGACGCGGTCACCCTTACGGACGCGCGTGACGGAGCGGCCGATTTCCACGACCTCAGCCGAGAATTCGTGCCCGAGAATTTGTGGCAGCACGGCGCCAGTGAATTTGTGCGCGGTCTTGGGCGTAACGATTGGGCCGCCAGCGAATTCGTGGAGGTCGGTCCCGCAAATCCCACATGTCAAGGGACGCACCAAGACCTGATTGTCGCCCATTTCATCTGGGGCCGCCACGTTCTCTACACGAACGTCTTCTTTGGCGTAAAATCTGATGGCCTTCATCTGGCTCTCCCTAGAAACGTTACTCCGCGCGGCGATTTTAGCGACAATTCCGGCGTTGCTCGAAGCCGAAACTATTCTACAAAAAGACGAGCGACGAAGGCATTGACGATTGGCGCATGGAGGCTGGCGCAAATATCGCGGTGCATGGACCGACCAGATCGCGATGCATGGACCGAACTAACCGCGGACGCACATTCGGCATCCAACAAAAGAGATCGTTTTCGGTAGGAACCAAGAGGGAGGGTTAGTCATCCCCGTCACGGCAAGCCTCACTGTACGCAAGCGCAAAGGGAGCAAGCGCCCCATGCAAGACTTGATTTTCTGCGGTGGTTATATCGCTGACAAGAGAGGGCAACATCTCCGGTTTTATCCAAAATGAGTATTTTGGAAGGCCATTCCTTTCCAAAGCCGTTCCAATGATTTCGTCCGCTCAAGATATTCATTTTGGACTCTTTCGATGTACTTCCGTCGGTCATACGGAGATTAACTCCTCATGCTGGCGCAAACATTCGTGAGCGTTCGCCGCTCAGGTTATTCAAAGCGCTAAGTTTGCTTGCCGCGGACCGGAAATTCGGCGCGGATCAAAGGGAGGACGGCCAATGTCACGGCTTAAAGGTAAAGTCGCCATCGTCACGGGGGCCGCGCAGGGCATTGGCGAAGGGATTGCCGCGCGCTTAGCGCAAGAAGGCGCCCATGTGGCCGTCGCCGATCTGAACAGCGAAAAGGCTAAATCCGTCTCCGATAGTCTGAACCGCAATGGCGGGAGCGCCATTTCAATAACTATTGACGTCGCGGATCGCGCTCAAGTTCAGGCCGCCATCCGGGACGTTGTAGAGACGTTTGGAAGGCTCGATATCTTTTTCAACAACGCTGGTTTCAACAAGCCGCTGCCGTTCATGGATATCGACGAGAGCAACTTCAACTCCATCATGCGTGTCAACGCATGGGGAGTGCTTCTTTGTTCACAGGAGGCCGCCAAGCAGATGATTGCTCAAGGAGACGGCGGAAAAATCATCAACACCGCGTCGATCGCGGGGCGACAGGGCTACGCCGAGTTTGCGCCTTACTGTGCGAGCAAAGCATCAGTCATTTCGCTTACACAGGCCGCCGCCCGCGCATTTGCTAAACATAAGATCACAGTCAACGCTTTTGCTCCCGGCGTCGTCGTCACGCCGCTCTGGGATGGGCTTGAACAAGATATGATTGACAAGGGCGTCATCAAGAAAAAGGGCGAGTTCATCGAGACCTTCTCGTCAAGCATACTGCTAGGCTATCCCTCACGTCCAAGTGATATCGCGGGCGTCGCCGCCTTTCTAGCGTCCGCGGATTCCGATTACATAACCGGGCAGGTCATCATGGCGGACGGAGGCATGGTCCTCGTTTAACCCCGTGTTTCAACGGCGGAGCTTTAGATCCAGTTCTCAAGCCCCTGTGAGCTAGGCAGCGGCGCCTACGGAATTGGGGCCTTGAGCACGAATGGGCCTCGCTCCCGCGCCATCCCTCCAAATACTCATTTTGGGAATGTTTCCAAATTCAAGGCGTGCGCCGATGTGGCAAGGTCACGGTATAAACAAGTGGGGTAGGAAGCTACCAGATGGCATCCGAGCATGGCGATGCGGCGCGGCTAGTTGCGCCGAGCAACGACGATATCGGAATCGAACAGAGACTAGAACTGTTCCGCCTGCAGGTCGAAATTCGCGATTGCGAGAAGCGCGCGAATGATCTCTTCCTTCAGAATCTAATCAAGGGCACGAGCCATCTGTCACTTGGTCAAGAGGCCGTTGCGGCGGGTTTCGGCGTTGCCATGCGCAAGGGCGACAAGTCCTTTTGCACCTATCGCGGGCACGCTCATACATTGGCTCGCGGCGTCCCCATGGAGGGCGTGCTCGGTGAGTTGATGCTCAGGGATATCGGGCTCATGCGCGGCAAGGGCGGCTCGATGCATCTGACCTCCATCGAGCATGACGTCCTTGGTTCCTATGCAATCATCGGCGCGCATCTCCCCATTGCCTGCGGCTCGGCATGGCGCGCTCAATATCTCGGCGAGAAAGATGTTTCGGTCTGTTTCTTTGGCGACGGAACCACCAACATCGGCGCATTCCACGAGGCCCTCAATTTTGCGGCGGTATGGAAGCTGCCCGTCATCTTCGTATGCGAGAACAACCTCTATATGGAATATACCCCGATCGGCGAAGTGACCGCGGTCAAGCATCCCGCCGCGGATCGCGCGGCGAGCTACGGACTCGAACGCATCATCATCGACGGCAACGACGCCGACGTGGTCTTCCGCGCGGCCCAAGCGGCGTTGAAGAAGGCGCGCGACAGCGGTGGCCCCTCCTTGATTGAATGCCTGACATATCGCCACTCAGGGCATTCGCGCGCGGATCCGGGCAAGTACCGGCCGCCGGGCGAACTCGAAGAATGGATGAAGCGCGACCCGCTTATCATTTATCGCCAGCGACTTAAGGAATTCGAGGTCTCGGATGAGGCTGTCGAAGCGATCGCGGCGGAGAGCAAACGTAAAGTCGACGTCGCCACGGCAGCTTGCAAGGCTTCGCCATCGGCGCCGGTCGAGCTTTTGACCGCGGATGTCTATGCGGATGGGGGCTGGGCGTGGCGGAACTGACATATCGTGACGCCGTCGCGCGCGGCATCGCGCAGGAAATGGAACGCGACAGCCGTGTCGTGTTCCTTGGCGAAGACATTGGCAAGGCGGGCGGCGTGTTCAAGGCGACGGTCGGACTATACGAGAAGTTCGGACCGCTGCGCGTGCGAGATACGCCGATATCCGAACAGGCGATCCTCGGCGCCGCGATGGGCGCCGCGATGACGGGACTGCGGCCCATCGCTGAAGTCATGTTCGCCGACTTCCTGGCCGTATGCTTCGACTATGTCGCCAATGAAATGTCGAAAATTCGCTACATGACCAATGGTCAGCTAGGGTGTCCGCTGGTTATCCGCACAGGGAACGGCGGCGGAGTGCGGTTCGGAGCGCAGCATTCCCAGTCGATCGAAAACTGGACGATGATGATCCCGGGCATCAAGGTCGTGGCGCCGTCGTCCCCGATAGATGTCGTCGGCTTGATGGCCGCAGCGGTGCGGGATCAGGATCCCGTCATATTCCACGAGCACAAGGCGCTGTATGCCACCAAGGGCGAAGTCCCGGACGGCGAGATCGTCGATACATTGGGAACCGCTAAAATACTGCGCGCTGGCAGTGATTGTACGATCGTTGCGCTGGCCCTGATGGTCTCGCGAGCGCTGCAAGCCGCGGATGAACTCAAACGCGAATATGGCATCGACGCGGAAGTCATTGACTTGCGCTCGCTGGTTCCGTTGGACACAAAAACGATACTGGGTTCCGTCGCTAAGACAGGGCGCCTGTTTACGGTTGAAGAGAATCCCCGGCTCTGTGGGTGGGGGGCTGAGATCGTGTCGATCGTCGCGGACGAAGCATTTTGGGATCTCGACGGTCCGATCGTTCGGATAACAACGCCCCATATTCCCTTGCCGGCGGCCGATCACCTTGAAGACCTAGCTCTGCCTAGTGTAGCGCGCATCGTCGACAAGATCCGCCGCGTCATGAACGGTTAGTCCGATGACGAATACAGTCATCATGCCTCAACTCGGGGAAACCGTCGCCGAGGGAAAGATTCTGAAATGGTTCAAGTCAATCGGCGACGAGATTAGGGAAGGCGACAACCTATTCGAAGTCGAGACCGACAAGGTCACGACGGAAGTCCAGTCGATCGTATCAGGGCGTCTCAACGAGATCAGGGTCGCCGAGGGGATCGTGGCGAAGGTCGGCGCGGTCGTCGCTGTCGTCGGCAGTGCGGTGGTTTCCGCGCTGGCGCCTGCACCCGTCGAGGCTGCTCCCGTCGAGCCTGTATTTAAAATGAAAGAGCCAACTACGTTGACGACCGCGCCGAAGCGTTCGCCGTTCGAGGAAGTCGCGACGCCGCTCGACAAGTTTGGCTCGGCAAAGAGCGCCGACGGAGTGCGCGTGACGCCGTTGGCGCGTCGGCTGATTGCTCAAAACGGCTTGCAAATGGCCGGGCTCATCGCTGACGCGAAGCAGCGCGGGGTTGCAAAAATCGAGGAGAAAGACGTGCGTGCGGCGCTGGAAGCGCGTCAGGCGGCGCTCGCGTCTCTCGCCACCACAACTGCGCTGCCGCGAGTAGCCGCGGAGCCGCCAGCGGAGAGCAATGTCGTCACGATGAGCGCGATGCGCATGCGGACGGCGGAACGGCTCGCGGAGAATTGGCGGACAATACCGCATGTGTTCCAGGCCATCGATGTTGATTTCACGGCTCTCGATCTCGTGCGCCAGATGCGCAAGGATGCGTTCAGGAAGTCGCACGGATTCTCGCTGACCTTCCTCCCCTTCATAGCGCGCGCGACCTGTGTGGCCATCGCAGCGTTTCCGCAAATCAACGCGCGTTTCAGCGGAGACGCGTTGACACTGGCGAGCGATATCAACCTCGGGATCGCGGTTGATCTCTCGCACAAGGGCCTGGTTGTTCCAGTCGTGCGCAACGCGGGCGATCTGACGCTAGTCGGGCTCGCGAAGGCGATGAACCGTCAGATTGAAAAGGCCCGGGCCG
>JAYTRP010000450.1:0-4050 GCA_043746145.1 Hyphomicrobiales bacterium
TGCTGATCTTAGACGAGCCCACGGCTTCGCTCGATCAGGAAGCGACGGATATGCTTTTTGGTCGCATCCGCGAGGTAGTGAAAGCGGGAACGTCGGTCATCTACATCACCCACCGCCTCGCGGAGGTCCGCCAGATCGCCCAGCGCGTCACTGTGCTTCGCGATGGGCGCGTACGCGGCGTTGCGAGGGTAGACGAAATAAGCGACGCGGATGTTCTAAGTTTGATCGTTGGTCGCACGCTTGGTTCGGCGTTTCCCAAGAAATCACAAAAAACTTCCACGGACATCAACTTTTCCGTAGCTTCGTTGAGCGGCAAGAAATTCACGGATATCAGCTTCGACGTGTCGCGCGGACAAATCGTAGGGGTCGCGGGGGTGGCGGGCAACGGCCAGTCCGAATTGATGCGCGCGCTAGCTGGTGTTCAGGGATCCAAGGGTTCCGTGCGTCTCAATGGTCGGTCGCTGTGGCACGCGTCACTGTCGCGCGAAGCCGCTTTCATCCCCTCGGATCGCCATTCCGAAGGATTGGCCAGCAGCCTTACCGTGCGTGAGAACGCGACTTTTGCCGCATTGGAGAAATTCGCCACATTCGGGATTCTTAGCCGCAGCTACGAAGTGAAACAGGTTTCCGCCACCTTCAAGTCGCTTGCCGTCAAGGCGGCCAGCTTGGACGCGCCGATACTCTCGCTGTCAGGTGGAAATCAGCAAAAAGTTGTCATGTCGCGAGCTTTGCTTTCGGAACCTGGCCTGATCGTAGCCGACGAACCAACCCAAGGCGTGGACGTCGGCGCCCGCGCGGAGATTTATCGAATCTTGCGCGAGGCTTCGAATTCCGGCACGCCGGTAATCGTCAACTCCTCAGATACGGCGGAGCTCGAGGGCCTTTGCGATAAGGTGATCGTGCTGTCGCGGGGGCGTATCGTCGAGACCTTGGACGGCGACGACGTCAACGAGGCGCGCATTGTCGCCGCCGCCGTCGGCGCCGCCACGCATGTCAGGGATTCCGGCATCGTGGCCCGCGGCAATGTCATGAGTGGATGGCGGCACTTCCTCCAATCAGACAACGCACCGGCGGTTCCTCTTACCCTCGTGACTATCCTGCTCGGGCTCTACATTTTTGGGCAAAACGCGAACTTTCTTTCGTCGTTCAATGTCGCCAATATTCTTTTGGCGGCGACGGCCCTAGGCTTCATCGCGCTCGGTCAAACCGTAGCGCTGCTTGTTGCCGGCATTGATTTGTCGGTTGGCCCCCTTGCCGGATTTCTGGTCGTTATCGCGTCATTTTTCATCAATGACGACAAATCTTCGTTGACCGTCGCGGTCGGCTTTCTGTTGATGTTTGCGGGAGCGTTCATCGTTGGCGCGGTCAATGGCGTTCTGATAAGATTTGCCAAATTTACGGCGATCGCTGCGACGCTGGCGATGTATATTGGAATTCAGGGGTTGAGCTTTCTCCTTCGGGATAGTCCGGGCGGATATATCAGCGCCGGTGTCATCGATATCATCAACTGGCAAATTGGACCTATCCCTGTTGCTTTCCTGGTATTGGTCGCTTTTGCAATTGTGGGAGAATACGCGCTTCGGAATCGGCGATCCGGCTGGCAGCTTCGGGCGACGGGCGGCGATCAGGAATCGGCTCGGCGAATTGGCGTGCGGATAGATCGTATGTTCATAGCCGCCTACATCTCGTCGTCACTACTTACCGCCTTTGGCGCCGTGATGCTGATGGCCCAAATAGGGGTCGGCGATCCGCGGCAGGGCGCGAACTACACCCTTTCGAGCATTACCGCGGTGGTTCTCGGCGGGACGAGTCTGCGCGGTGGCCGTGGAACATTCATAGGCTCCGTGCTCGGGGCGCTCCTGCTGACGGAGGTCTTGAATGCTGTAGCGTTTCTGGGCCTTTCGGAAACGTATCAGTATGTTTTCCAGGGAACGCTTATCCTGATTGCGGCTGTCATCTACTCGACAGTTCAGAGGCGTGCGGGAACGTGAATTGCAGTCACCGCGACGGCAAAACGTCGTCGATGTTGGGCCGCTGAGCTGATCGAAGAGCAGGCCAGCAAATGCTGGTTTAAAGAGGGAGGACGCGACGTGAATCCTGGATGTACGCTGATCGCATTTCTCAAGGGCAAGCCGGAGAAGCGGGACGAACTCCTGTCCGTGCTGCGCGCTTTCGTAAATCCGACCCGCGCTGAGGCGGGCAGCATCGAGTACCATCTTCATATCAGCGACGCCGACTCAAACCTGTTCGTCTTTTACGAAATCTGGCGGACGCGGAAGCATCTCGACGAACATCTCGAGATGCACCACCTGAAATCATTCTTTGAGCGTCGAATGGATCTCCTGGAAAAGGAGATCGACCTTCAATTCATGACCATGGACAGCGCCTATGACAGATAAGCCGCCAACCAAAGGGCTGCCAGGGTTGCTCGGGGCTGAGCACATCGGCCTGACAGTTCCGGATATGGCGGCGGCCACAAAGTTCTTCGTGGAGGTCCTGGGCGCCGAGGTGCTGTTTGAAGCGGGTCCGTTCTCGTCGGATGGCGACTGGATGAAAGTGCATCTCGGCGTCCAGCCCCGCGCGGTCATTCGTCGACTACGGATGTTGCGGCTGGCAGCGGGACCTTCGGTCGAGTTGTTCGAATATTCCTCACCCGATCAAGATCAGGCGCACCCTGGGAATAGTGACGCGGGTGGTCATCATCTAGCGTTTTATGTCACCGAAATGACCGCCGCGGTCGATCATCTCAAACGCCACGATGTAGAAATCCTCGACGATCCCACGACACTCACGGATGGCGCGAGCTCGGGTTTAACATGGGTCTATTTTCTGACGCCGTGGGGTTTGCAACTTGAGTTGGTGTCGGCCCCGGACGGCCTTGCTTATGAGAAGCAGGGCGGTCGCCCGATGTGGCGACCGGGCGGCCAAGCCAAGTGAAAGTTGAAAGGCCGGGGCGTGGTCCTAGTCGAGTGCGGAGCGGCCGCAAGCAGCGCCTTCGATGAACAAGGGTCCGTCGATGTCGCAATCCGCAAAGGTCTCGGCATCAAGCAGCGTTTCGTGACTTTATGGAGAGACATATGGCTTTGTCTGAAACCGGCATTCCGAAGATCGCGTTCGTTGGAACGGGCGCTCAGGGCGCTTCGATCGGAGCCGACTTTGCTTTAGCAGGACACGATGTGACGTTCATCGAACAATGGCCCGCGCATGTCGAGGCGATCCGAGAGAATGGCATTACAGTCAATCTGCCCGCGCGCACGATCAACGCCAGAGTGTCGGCATTTCATTTTTGCCAGGTTGCAGAAATCAAAGATAAATTCGATCTCATCTTTCTCGTTGTAAAAGCCTATGACACGAAATGGGTCACCCAAATGGTGGCGCCTATTCTTGCAGAGGACGGGTTTGTCATAGGCTTACAGAATGGAATGACGCATCTGGACATTGCTTCAGTGGTCGGCGCGGGCAGGACAATTGGCGCTGTCATTGAGATTGCCTCCAACATGTTTATTCCAGGCATCACCAATCGGCAGAACAATCAGGATGAGTCCTGGTTTGCTCTGGGCGCGCTCGATCCTAATCAGCAGCATCGCGTGGAAGATGTCGCTAAGCTCCTCCGGTGTAGTGGTCGAGTCGAGGTGACAAGCGATATCAAATCCTGCAAGTGGATGAAGTTGGTCGTCAACGCCGCCGAGTTGATTCCGTCCGCTATTCTTGACCTGCCGCTGGCCGATGCCGCTCATACTCCAGGATTTCTGGAAGTGATGAGGCAGGCGGGATATGAGGCAATGCGGGCGGCGCTGCTAGACGGAGCCTCGATCGTGCCGATTATCGGATTGCCGCCGATCACGACAAATGATCCAGAACGATATGTCGATCGAATTTTCGACGAAGTTCTGCAAACGTTTTCCAGGCCGGATACGCTGACGACATCGTTGCAAGATTGGCGCAAAGGTCGGCGTGCGGAAATTCAGGAAGTCAACGGATACGTCGTCGACGTTCTTCGCAAGTGCGGTCACGAGGCCACGGTCAACCAGCGGATCGTCGAAATCGCTT
>JAYTRP010000451.1:0-12291 GCA_043746145.1 Hyphomicrobiales bacterium
CGTCCGAAACCTACATGGTTCAGAACGCTATTCGTCGCCGCGGTCGTGGCCGCGCCTCTCATCGCGCCCTATGATCCGCTTAAGCTGGATTTAGGCCACGCGCTGGCGCTCCCGTCAGCAAAACATTGGCCCGGAACCGACAGGTTGGGACGGGACGTGTTCAGCCGCCTCCTGTGGGGCGGCCAAGTCAGCCTGGGCGGTCTTGCCGAGGCGCTCTCCTCGGCTTTCTTAATTGGGATCGTGTTCGGGCTGATTTCAGGCTACCTCGGTCGCGGCGTCGACAACGCGATTTCGCGCGTTACCGAGGTGCTCATGGCGACGCCAGGAATTGTCGTGCTGCTGATGGTCTACGGAGTCAGCAACAACAACGCACATTTTGGTATGATCGCGCTCGGCGTTCTATGCTCGCCAAACATTACGCGCGTCACCCGGGCCGCCGCGCGGACGGTGCGCAAAGAGGTGTTCATCTCATCGGCCGAGGTGCTGGGGATGGGGCGCGCTCGCATTATCGTGAGCCATGTTTTGCCAAACATCTGGGGCCCCATTATCGTCAATACGGCCGTTCTCGGCGCCGTTATCCTTGGAGTCCAGGGCGGATTGAACTACGTCAATCTCGGCGTCAATCCGCCCGCCGCAAGCTGGGGTGGAATGGTCAGCGACGCCCAACACGTGCTGACCCGTCAGCCCTGGTTAATCGTGCCGAGTGGCCTCACGCTTACTCTCGTCATCATGTCGCTTATGCTCATCGCCGATGGACTCCGGGACGCGGCGGCCAGCAACCGTTCGCGCCCTGCCCGAGCCAAGGCGCCCATGGCCCGCGCGACAGTCGATCAGAGCTCAATCGAAATAGCCAACACCACCGCAGGCTTGATCGACACAACCGCGGCCTTGTCGGTGCGGGGGCTTACGGTCTCGTTCTCGGGCCTCGAGGTGGTCAAGAATGTTTCGTTTGACGTTCGCGATGGTCAGACTCTTGGCGTTGTGGGCGAGTCGGGATGCGGCAAGACGGTCACCGCCTCGGCAATTCTCGGCCAGCTCGGCCCCGGATCTCGGATAGACGGCGCGGTGATGTTTGACGGCGTCGATCTCAATCACGCCTCGCCGCGCGCTCGAGCGCGGACGCGGGGAACCGGCTTTGCGTATGTCTCCCAAGATCCCATGGTGGCGCTCGACCCCTGTTTTACCGTCGCCAGCCAGCTCGGCGAACTGGTTGGGCGGCACGAGAAGCTGCGCGGCGCAAAATGCCGCGAACGGGTGCTGGAACTATTGCGGCCGGTAGGCTTGCCTGACCCTACCGACACCGCGAGACGGTATGCGCACCAGCTATCAGGCGGGATGGCGCAGCGGGTTTCCATCGCGTGCGCGCTTGCCGGTCGACCACGCGTGCTGATTGCGGACGAGCCAACGACAGCGCTTGATGTTACGATCCAGGCGGAAATCCTCGATCTGTTGCGAACGTTACAAGCAACGACCGGCATGGCGATTGTGCTGATCACTCACGATCTGGGCGTGGTCGCCGATATCTGCGATCAGTGGCTGTGATGTACGCGGGACAGATTGTCGAGATCGCCGATGTCGAGACTATCTTCGACGATCCGGCGCATCCTTATACCCGTGGTTTGTTTGCCTCGAATCCGATCGCGTCGAAGCGCGGAGCGCCGCTTCCCGCGATCCCTAGAATAGTGCCGAGCCCCGCGAAATGGCCCGTTGGCTGTCACTTCCGCGACCGCTGCTCCTTCCCGGTGGCGGAATGCCCCGCTGGCGCCATCGCTTTCGCGTCCGTCGCCTACGGCTCCCTCCACGCTGCTCGCTGCATTCGCGTTGGTGAACTCGACATTGCCCCCGTTGGTGAAGCCGTCTGAATGACCGCTGCGCAAACCATACTCGACGTAGCTGGGCTGACGGTGACCTACCCCGGAGGGTTTGGCCGACCGCCGGTCACCGCAGTGGCCAATGTTTCGTTTAGCGTCGGTCGCGGCGAGACCGTCTCAATCGTTGGGGAGTCGGGCTCGGGCAAGACGACGATCGGCTCCGCTGTCCTCGGGCTCCAGCGGGTCACCAAGGGGAGCATCGTTCTTAATGGGGTGGATATCGCATATTTAAGCCGGCGCGAGCGGCGCGCCTTCCGAGAGACCCTGCAGGCCGTTTTCCAACACCCCTTCAGTTCTCTCGATCCAACGAAATCCATTGGCGCCGCGGTCGGCGAGCCGTTACATGTCGCGCATCTCAAGCTAGACGACGAGACGGTGCGGCGACGAGTCGCCGAGGCGCTCGATCGCGTTGGCCTCGATCCCGGCGTCGTGCACCGATTTCCAGCGGAATTTTCTGGTGGACAGCGCCAGCGTATCGCCATCGCGCGGGCCCTTATTCTGAAACCTAAGATTGTCGTTTGCGACGAAGCCGTGAGCGCCCTCGACGTTTCGGTGCAAGCGCAGGTGCTCAACTTGCTCGAGTCTCTGCAGCGCGATGAAGGTGTGAGCTACATCTTTATCTCGCATAACATGGCGGCTGTGCGGCACATCTCCCACCGGATCGTCGTCCTTTACCGGGGTCGCGTCATGGAGGAGGGGTCCGCGGAGGATATCTGCGATCGACCGGCCCATCCTTACACCCGGTCACTGATTGCGTCGGTTCCCCTGCCAGACGTGCGGACTCAACGCGAGCGTCGCCACAGACGCGAGCTTGCGGTCGCCGCAGCCAGGGTCAGCGCCGCGCCGCAAACTGGCTGTCCGTTCGTTCCTCGCTGCCCCTTCGGCGCTGACGTCTGCACGACCACGCCGCCGCCGCTCGTCAGGGTTGGGGATCGGCGCGTAGCCTGCGTGCGCATCGACCAAATTCCCCTACGGGACGAGAATGCCTCACTCGACTTGACGCGAGCGGATTAGGGCCGTTGGTAACGCGCGAGTTCGTAGCCCCGCGCTCTTGGCCTGCCCGTGCCGCCACTCGACCAACTGTCGAAGCTCGGAGAGGACATCATCGAAACGCTGGAGGTGATCCCGCGGCAGTGAAAGGTGATCCAGACGGTTCGCGAACGCTTTTCTTGCCGGAAATGCGAGACGTTCACGCAACCGCCGACGCCGTTTCATACAATCCCACGAAGCTTTGCCGGCCCAAGCCTGCTCGCGATGGTGCTGTTCGAGAAGTTCGGGCAACATTAGCCGCCGAACCGGCAGAACGAGCGCTATGTGTGCGAAGGGATCGACTCAGCCTCTCGACGCTGGCCGATCATGTGGGCGCTTGCGCTGCCGTCTTGGCGCCGTTGCACGCGCTGATCGAGCCCAAAGTCTTGGCCGCCCAAAGTCTTGGCCGCCCAACGCCTGCACGGCGACGACACGGCCGTTCCCATTATGGCCCCGGCAAAACGGTCACGGCCGCATAGGGGTGTACGTCCGCGACGACTGCCCGTTCGGCGCACAAGGGCCGCCGGCGGCGCTGTTCTACGCCTCGCGCGACCGAACGGCTGAGCATCCCGAGCGCCAACTTGGCGCCTAAAGCAGCGTTCTCCAGGCCGACGCTTACAGCGGCTACAACCATCTCAAACAGCCCGAACGCAAGCCGGGCCGGATTATCGAAGCGCTGCGCTGAAGCCATGCGCGGCGAAAGTTTTTCGAACTCGCCGCAAACGCGCGAAGAGGAAACAACGCACCGCCGATCTCGCCTATGGCGTTGAAAGCCGTCAAATGCATTAACGCAATCTTCGACGTCGAGCGCGACATCAACGGACTCGGCGCCGAGGAGCGGTTGCGTATGCGGAGCCAGACTTCGGCTCCTCTCGTCGCCGTGATCTGATCTAGTCGGCCCTCACCGAAAGGTCTGCGACGTAAAACGTCGAGACACAGATTCAGACGAGTGTAGCCAGCGGGCGGGACTGTTCGGTGACAAGTCTCGACCTGGCAGCCCTTCTTTGGGTTGCGTACTCAGACGCAACGTTATCCGATCGCTATAAGGGATAGCCCGCTTCTCGTCTTTGGCCGTCTGAAGTCGCCGCGCGTCCTTCGTGGCTATCCAAATGATGGAAGCGACCAATGCCGCACCTGTTAACGGACCGCAGCGCCAGAGAATCCGGCACGGCCGCTTGAACCTCGATGGAATTCGCTTCGGCGATGTCGCGCGCTTGTCAAATAGGCGCCTTAAATGATTTTGTGGAGATCATTCGTTGACCAACTCACGCTTGGCTATTGCCTGCGTTGCAGCCATTTCTTTCACGTTCGCCTTGAGCGCCCGTGGCGTCTTGCGCAACGTCGAGGCCGGGATCGGCGCGTACGCTTCCGAACGGACAGACGCGACTTTGGCGACGGTGAACGTGACGGCTTCAGCCTGCGAGCCGAATGGCTTGGATTTGCGAGCGGGTCCCGTGACATTTTTGGTTCGCAATGCAAGTTCCCGCGCGCTGGAGTGGGAGATTCTCGACGGCGTAATGGTGATTGCCGAGCGAGAGAACATTCCGGCGGGGTCGGTTCGGAATTTGACCGTCAAGTTGGCGCCCGGCGACTATCAAATAACCTGCGGTCTGCTCAGCAATCCCAAGGGGAGTTTACATGTTGCGGGGCTGGACGGCGCAAGCGCGATGCCGTCACAGGCCGAACTGATCGGGCCGCTGGCGGAATATCGCGTTTATGCTAGTCTTGAGATCGACGGGCTGGTCGACGACACGCAACGGCTCGCCGACGCTCTGAAAGCAGGCGATCTCAAAGCGGCGCGCGCGGCGTATTGGTCGACCCATGCTCACTATGCGCGCATTGCGCCGATCGCTCTGTTCTTTCCCGACCTCGACGGCTACGTCGATTTGAGCGCAGGGGATCACAAAGCCGCGCTACTTGGCGCCGCCGGCTACCGTCAGTTGGAGTGGGCGCTTTTTGGCAAAGTCGAGCCACGCGATTACCGCGCGCTCGCCGACACGCTTGTCGACAATGTTGTGGCGATGCAAACCCGCTTTGAGACTTTGTCGCTCACGCCCGCCCCGACAATAGCCGGAGCCGTCGAGGTGATCGGCGGGGTCGCACAGGACGCGCTCGGAAGCGAACAGGGCCGCAGCGCGGCGCTATCCGACGTTCAGGCCCATATCGAAGGCGTGCGCAAAATCATCGATCTCTTTCGACCCCTGCTTGTCAAGGCGGACGGACAGTTGATCCAAACACTCGACGTTGACCTTGCGGCGCTCGACTCGACCTTGGCAAAATACAAGAACGCCGACGGCGGAATCGAGACGACCGCTAGCCTTAGATCCAATGACCGGACGGTCATGCTGACTATCATGAAAAAGTTGTCGGCCGAGCTCTCGAAAATTCCGGCCGCACTCGGCTTTGGTTGATCGAGGGGACATGCCGTGAGAACACTGTTGGAAACAGATCAAAGCTCGAACGGCACACAATCGGCGTCAATAGGCCGTCGGCGAATATTGCTGGGTATCGGCGGCGCAGTCGCGGGCGGACTAACTTCCAGCGGCGCTTTTGGGGCTTGCGCCGAGCCAGAACCTTATCGGCTTACTCCAGATTTGGAGCGACGGCAGCCCTTTTATGGACGCCATCAATCCGGCGTAACGAGCGAGCGTCAGCCCGCCGGTCTCGTCGTTTCATTCACCGTGTTGGGGACGACACGAGGTGATCTCGATCGGCTGCTACGTAAGCTCACTGAACGCATTGCGTTTCTGACCCGCGGGGGACCTGCGCCGCAACTCGATCCAAAATTTCCCGCGCCGGATTCTGGATTGCTCGGGCCAAATATCGCCCCAGGCAATCTGACGATGACTGTCGCAGTCGGGGCGTCGCTTTTTGACGGACGTTTCGGACTGGCGGGCGCTAAACCAGCTCATCTCGAACGCATGCCGCAGTTTTCCAATGACGCGCTGGAGGCCGGTTCCTGCCATGGCGATCTGCTGATTCAGATCTGTTCGGATGCGCCCGACGTCAATCTACATGCCCTACGAGACATTCTCAGAACCTTTCCTGACCTGCTTGCTGTGCGTTGGAAGGTGGAGGGCTACGCCACGCCGCCGCGCGCCGCCAACCTGCCCGCGCTGACGCCTCGCAATTTGCTCGGCTTCAAAGACGGCACGGCCAACCCGGATGCGCGTGATGAGGCGCAGATGAACCGACTCGTCTGGGTCGCGCCCGAAAAGGACGAGCCCGCGTGGACAGCCGGCGGCACATATCAGGTCGTCCGGATCATCAGGACTTTTGTTGAGCGGTGGGACAGAACGCCGTTGCAGGAACAACAATCGATCTTTGGACGCGAAAAGGCTACAGGAGCGCCGCTAGCAATGGCGGCGGAACAGGACGCACCAGACTACGCCGGCGATCCGCAAGGCGTGCGTATTCGCCTGGATGCGCACATTCGGCTCGCCAACCCTCGCACAGCGGCGACACAATCAAGCCTGCTTCTCCGACGCGGTTACAATTACTCGGGCGGAGTCACCAAGGCAGGTCAACTCGACATGGGCCTGCTGTTCATCTGTTTCCAATCCAACCTGCGAGACGGCTTCGTCGCGGTGCAGAACCGGCTCAACGGCGAAACGCTCGAAGAATACGTCAAACCGATCGGCGGCGGTTTTTTTTTCGCCCTACCCGGCATTCCCTCGGAAGGTCTCTATCTAGGCCAGTCGCTTATCGAGGCGACCGAGGCCTCATCAGCTTTCACCCGACCGACAACAAGAAGATCCAGCTGAGGACACGGAATGAAACTTTTTCATATTGCATTTTTGACAACAACGGCCATGTTCGGGATTGCGGCAGGCGCTCGGTCAGCGCCGATGGATCTCGTCATTCCCGTTTCCAACTACAAGATTTTTGTCGCCAAGGGCGTCGACCGCCTCGTGGCCACTACTGCGGCCTTCACTGCGGCGGTGAAGAAAGGCGACCTCGCGCAGGCGCAGGCGCTCTATGCATCGACACGAGTCAATTACGAAACTATTGAGCCGATTGCCGAACTGTTCAACGATCTGGACGCCAGCATCGATTCCCGCGCCGATGATCACGAGAAGAAGGAGGCCGACGAAGGCTTTACCGGTTTCCATCGCATTGAATACGGCCTATTTGAAAGGAAGAGCACCGAAGGCCTCGCCCCCCTGGCTGACAAGCTCAACAAGGACGTCGCCGAGTTGCAAACTCGCGTCAAAACGCTAACAATTCCCGCCGAGAAAATGGTTGGTGGCGCCGCTGCCCTAATCGAGGAAGTGGGCAAGACGAAGATTACAGGCGAGGAGGATCGCTACAGTCATACCGACCTCTATGATTTTCAGGCGAATGTCGACGGCGCTCGGAAGATCGTTGACCTTCTGCGGCCGCTGACGATGAAGGCCGATGCAACTCTCGTCGGTGCGATCGACCGCAATTTCTCGACGATCGAGAAAATTCTCGTCAAGTATAAGACCGGCACTGGCTTCGAGACCTACGATAAGGTCACGGCCGATGACCGCTTGGCGTTGCAAGGACCAGTCACGGCGCTGGCGGAAGATCTCTCCAAACTGCGCGGGACGTTGGGGCTCAATTAAGGACCGTCGCGTAGTCCGATAGGGGCGCGAGTTGTACCCGGCAGCGGACCTGACTTCGTCGGGCTTTGCGATTTGCGGAGCCCGTAGAAGCGCAACTAGCAATCGATGCGACGCCCGATGCAGGATCATTCGCCGCGGACCTCCTTGATCTGATCCAAAATTAGCGCATCGTTCCATCGCGGCGGCGCACGCGGAGGATCGGAATCCAGAACATGGCCTCGTTCACTCCGAAACGACAAATCCTTTCTCATCATCAGGATCGACTTCCCCGACGAAGGGATAGCGGCCGGGGCGAAGCGGGCGGATCAGGACCGCACTTCTCTGTCCAGCAGGCACGACCTTCTCCACCGACGGAAATAACATGTCGAACTCGTCGGCTTCATCGCCCTGGTTGGTGAACCATATGAGAAAAGGTTTGCCTGCCGGCGCATGAATCTCCGACGGCGTGAACTGGTGATCCTTCAGCAGGAGTTCGAAACTCGGAAGGTCGTCGGCGTGCAGCGCCGCCCCATTGCTGAAGATCAGCAGCGCTCCGAGCGCGGCGCCCAGGCTGCGCGGTAAAGGCATGTCAAAACCCTGTTGTGGCGCCCCCGCGCGGTTGGAGGCAACGAAACCAAAAATATAGTCTCGGCCCGCGAGAGCGGGCCGAGGGGAAAGCACGGCAAGGCCGCGGACTTAGGCGTTAGGCTATCAATAATCGAAGTTGAACATGTCGAACAGGTCGCCAAGCGCCGGAGCGTTAACGGGCACATAGGGGTTCGACGCGGACAGCGGGTTTGGCAGATTGTCGCGGCTGCGCATAGTAACCTTGGGAAGCCCCCAGTTGCGCTCGATGAACTTCAGGATCGAGACGTGATCGGAGTAGACGTGCGAGATATGTCCGCCTTTGCTAAACGGCGACACCACGATCATCGGAATGCGGGTGCCGTCGCCGAAAAAGTCGAGCGGCTGCACGTAGCCCGAGTCCCAATATCCACCGCCCTCGTCGAAGGTGATGAAGATCGCGGTATCGGCTGCGAGCGTCGGGTTGGCTTGCACGCCTTCGACGATCTTCTTGACGAAGCCTTCAAACAGAATGAGCTTCGAGGATGCGGGATGGCCGTCGACCAAGCCGCTGGGCTTCACGTAGGACACAGCGGGAAGCGTGCCGGCTGCGAGGTCCGTATAGAGGCTCGTTGTGTCCATCAGGTGCTTGGCGCGAAGCGTCGGGTTGGTCATGATCTTCGTGTCGTACTGAGCCCAGTTGCAAATGTTGCAATATTCGTCTGTCGGGCTCTGCTCATACTTGTCGTTCAGATACTGATTGAACTGGTCGCCGAAATATGCCCAGGAAATCTCTCCCAGATCCATCGTATCGCCGATCGTTTTCACGCTTGACGGCGGAATTGTGAACACATAGTTTTTCGGGTTAGTGTCGGTGTAGGCGTTCGTGCCATCGCCGAAATAGCCTGGATTGTAGTTGTTCACGAGATAGTAGTGACCGGATGCACAATGCGGCGCCACTGGATTGGGCAGGTCACGCAGGTAGTGATGGACTTCGGCAACGCCGGGTTGGCTGTTGTCAGCGCAACCGACGTAGGAGCCGCCGCCAAAGTTGGAGCTCGGCGAGGCTGCATTCGGCGCGCCGCTGCCGCCGCCGTAGCCGTCCTGGATGTAATAGTTGTTGGTGCCGGGCTGCGGGTTCGGGTTCTCGACTTCCGATAGCGCACTCGCGTGGCTTGGCTCCGGCGTTCCCGGCGCTGCGGGGTTGACCGGGTTGTTTGGCGGAACCTGCGCGTGGCCGGCCCCGTCGGAGAAATAGATCGCGTCTCCGGTGCCCATCATGATGTGGTTGGCGCCGGTGCCGCCAAGCACGGCCTGATGATAGTTATCACTCATTGAATACTTATCGGCGAGCGACTTGAAGTAGGGGACATCGCCCTGCTGCACGTTATAGAAACCCATCGAGGTCGAACCCTCGCCGGTCGTGGACGAGGTGAACCCGGCCGGTGCGGCTTGGCCGTTCGAGCCGGCTCCGATCGTCACTTCAACCCAGGGGAAGAGATCGCTCGAGCAGCCAAAGCCCTGACCAGACTTGGCTTTCGTGGCGTCGCAATCGACCTGCTGCCACATTTGATAGAAGCGATGGACCGGGCTGGCCGCATAAGCATCGTAGGAATACGCGTTAGCCGGGTCGATGTTGTTGGTGAGTTGGTAAGGCCCCGCTGGCAACGTCGACGCTGTCTGGCTGTCGTAGTGAACGCGCGCGTCCGGAACCTTGCTGGCCTGACCGGTGCCGCCGGTCAAAAGATACTGTAGGTAGTCATTGTCCAGACCGTTCTCGACGCCCGCAGCCAGCAACTTGTTGTAATTGGGACCAGCCGGAAAGTCGTTGCAGGTCGTCCCCGTGGTGACGCCGAAGAACTGGCAGACATAAGGAGTGGACGGACCACCAGTCAGGGCCGGAGGTAGGATCGTATAGGGTTGCTTGGCCGGCTTCAAGCGATAAGCATCAGTGTCAGTCGCACTGTACTGGAGCGCTTTGCCGTAGTTTGCGCCCGGCGTGCCATCCGGCTTGACGATGCCTTCAGACAAAAGATTCAGAATTGTGTCTGTCGAATGCTTCGGCACGTAAGTCGCAAATACGTGGTCGAAGCTACGGTTTTCGCCGATGATGACGATCACATGCTTGATTGGCGAAGCTGTCGCCGCATCGTGCCCGGCCGCAAAAGCCGGCAATGTCTGGTTGCCAAAAAGAGCGCCGGCCGCGACGCACGCCATAAGGCGCGCTCGCAGGCCGCGCGTCCCGTCCCTCGAAGAATTCATATCCCCACTCCGTGATGATCAGGAACCCCGTTCCCAAGCATAAAGTAGAGGAGCAATCTAATGGTTTTGCGACAGTTCACGAACAATCGTGAAAGCCGTTTGTTTCAGGAGAACTTCTCGCCGTACTTGCCTGAGTGGTGCGATTGTTTGCATTGTCATAGACTCGTCAGCAAAGCGTCATGAAATATATGAAGTCAATTAGTATGCGGAGTTATCGATTGATAGAGCGCGAGATGACAGCGCAAAGGGTTTAACGACGCGTTGAGCTGCAGTCTTAAAGTTGGCGCGCCCACAAGCGGGATTTGACGCCTCGTCACCCCTGCGCGGCATCCGCGGGGTTGGTGTAGGTTGGTGCTACCTGGTTGTTGTACATGCAACTTCGTAGTGAATTTGGGAGTTTATTTGCATGTGTTCGCACCGTCGCGTAACAGGATTAGGGATGACGGTCTCGTTGCTAGCAGTGATCGGCGGGCTCGCCATTGCGCCGGCGCGCGCCCAGAGGGACCGCAACCAGCTTTGGAACCTAGTCAATCTCAAGTGCCTGCGTCATCTCGCGAAGTCGGAAGACCCAGTTCCTTGCGATTCCGTCGATGTGTCGCACGGGTGGGAGCGAGGAACGGCTTACCTCAAGGCGCCTGTTGGCCGCGCTCGTATGTTGGCGATACCGAACCAGATAGTGACTGGCGTCGAAGACCCTGCTTTGCTTTCTCCCGAGGAGCCTAACTATTTTGCCACCGCATTGGCCGCGCGCAGCGCCCTTCTTTGGCGTCTGTCCGGCCAGCAGTCGCGGGCGACGATCGCAGTCGCCATCGATTCAAAGCGCGCGCGCGACCAGGATCAGCTCAGTCTCATCGTTGATTGCCTAGACAAGGACGTTGCTGTGTGGCTGACCGCGAACGGGTCGTCGCTCGACGCATCCTGGCGGCGGTTGGACGCGCCGCTGAAGGGCCGGATGTACTGGACCCGCTGGGTCGAGGCGTCCGCTCTGGCGGATACCTCGCCGTTCCGCCTGCTCGCCGATGGCGTCGAAGGCGCGAAACTGGACATGGCGTCCTGGTCGCTCGCGGCTGTACCCTTCGAGCGCGATGGCCGGCCCGGCGCGGTCTTGCTCGCCGATCGGGCTGACGACGCGGGCGGCGGACGCGCCTCTGATTTAGAAGATCTGTCATGCGCGGTTACGTCGCGCTGATCTGGCCAAGGCTTAAGGGCGTGTCGCAAGCCCTGCTGGAAGTCCTAGAATGGCCAGGGAGCATCCGGCCTTTACGCTTTGTTAACCTTTGAAAGTCCGAAGCAGAACCCGAGCAGCCGGTTCTGCTCCGATCACAGTCCAGGCCCCGGCAAAGCCGAAGCCTTTGCGCAGCCACAGCATCGCCTCGAACCCCTCAATGGATCATCTTGCCGTCTTGAAGCTTTGGAAGCCATCGACCTTCGCCATGCTTATCTATGGCCCGGAACAGGTTGCGCGACTTGCCCCGATCCGGACATAGGCCTCGTCGACGCGGATGGATCCGCAGTGAGGCTTGCGGAAAGGCCGCAACCGACGCTCGGTGAGCGGCGCGTAGGCGGCACCCAGCGGTGCACGGTGCGGTGGTCCACCTCGAGGCCGCATTCAGCGCTCGCAGATGCGCCCTGACTTACGTCTGAACGCCGCGATACGAATTCGCCCCGCTCACGATAGCGAAAATGGAAAACAGCAATACGGGCGGCAACCCATAGAGTTTGCCCTCGGCGCGACGAGGGTCGGGGATGGTGGCGAGCAGCGCGAGAAGCGGTTCCAAGGACTTCATGGCGACCTCCGATCAATCCGGTCGCCTCATACAGATTCAGACTTTTTGGTCCGGCGGAATCGCCCGCTAAGCCCACCGTATCAAACCCTTCGAAACTGTGGCATCTGGGACTCAGTTGGACGGTTCTATCAATTCGACTTCGGGCTAAGATTGGGCAGGATGGGAGGCCTGAGGCGCGATGGCGCGATTTTGATGTCGGGTCTAGTGTGG
>JAYTRP010000452.1:0-4038 GCA_043746145.1 Hyphomicrobiales bacterium
TGGTGAGTTTGGATACCTCCAAGGCATCGCTGAAAACGACGCGAAGGCGCTTCTAACGGCCGCGCACCGGCCGCCGCTCGCCCATTTCTCCATTGCAAGCTATGCGATCCAGGGGCGCGGCCGTACGATCCTCGTCGATGCCGGCACAGGTGGGTTCAACGGCTGGGGCGGCCGTTTTCCGACAGCGCTCGCCGCGAGCGGAATCGAGCCCGACGAAGTCGATACTATCCTGGTCAGCCATGGTCACGTCGACCACGTAGGCGGCCTGACCCTCCACGGAACGCCTATTTTCCGTAATGCCGAAGTTGTGGTCAATGAAGCTGACCTAAATTTCTGGCGCGACGATTCCATCATGAATTCCGTCGGCGAGGACGCGAAGCCTTTCTTCGTCGCGGCCCGCATCGCCTTCGATGCCTATAATGAGAGATTGCGCCCGGTAGGCGGTGGCGAGGTCGCGCCTGGGATCGAGCTCGTGCCCTTGCCGGGCCACACCCCCGGACATTCCGGGTTCCGGATCAGCTCGGGTAAAGACCAATTGCTGATCTGGACGGACATTACCCACATGGCGGATATCCAGATCGCGCGACCGGAAGTAACCATCGGTTTCGACGTCGACCCTGACATGGCCCGAGCGACCCGTATGCGTGTGCTGGATCAAGTCGCAACCGACCGCATCCCGGTAGCGGGCATGCACCTCAACATGCCGGGGTTTCTCGCCGTCGAGCGGAATGGTGGCGGCTATGCCAAGATTGATCTGCCATGGACGGCTGCGCTGCTTTAATTGGCATATCGACGCCGGAGGCGGCTTAAAAACAGTTAGCGGCAGTCGGCAGGCTGGCGGCCCGATTTATCGTCGCCCAGCGGGCCCCATGTCCCGCTGTGGCGAGCCAGAAGGGAACAATTATGGACAAGGTGTTGGACTTCGGCGCGATATTTAAGCGCTTGGCGGCCAATGGGGAACGTCAATATCACGCTGTCGTCGGTGGGATCGACGTCCGGCTTGTCCGGGTTGAGGGCGCCGCCGCGGGCCGTTGGGACCAGCACGACGACACTGCCGAGACGGTAGTCGTCTGGAGCGGCGCGTTCGACGTCGCGTTTCGCGAATATACGGTTTCGCTCGGCGTCGGGCAGTGCTGTGTGGTTCCCAGCGGCGCCGAACATCAGGGAACGTCGTCCACGGGCGCCGAAGTGATCCTGTTCAAATCAGCGCCCGCGGGATCGTAAAGCCTTCCAGGCTCGGACCGACTCAGGTGCGCCCATCGCAAGTCCAGGAGACCCGCGACGGGTAAACCTTGGTTAAAGACGTTACTCCTCGCAGTCGGAAGCGACCATCCTGCAGTGCTCGTTGCCGCATTGTTTGAGAGCGAGGTCCTTTGCGGCATCCTCTGTGTCGCCATAGCCGATGCCGTATTTCTCTGCGGAACTCGCGTAAGCGCCGCATTTTTTAAACCACATCACGACTTTACAGGATTCGTTGCCCTCGCCTTTACATTTCGCAATCGCCGCCGTCTGAGCGGTCTCCTTCGAATCCCCATATCCAATGCCATATCCGGCGTCGCCCGGCTTCGAACCCGGCGCGTCGTCGACGGCAATCGCTCCCTCAGCCCATGCTCCGCCTACTTGAGCAAGGATCAGGCACGCCCCAAGGAAAATTCCATACTTACGACTAATCATCTGCACGCCCCATCTATCCGAAATTGGACGTAGCTCAATCACCGAGACTGCGATCAAAATCAATCGGTCGGGGTAATTTTCGTGAAGGAATTGCCGTCCGCCGTCGCAGATTCCTACGTCACGCTACGACAGGCCCTCGCGAAGCGCTCGCTATCCCAGCAGGAAATAAAACAATGCGTAGGCGTAGTTGCTCGCGGCTAGCGGGCGCCGTGGTCTCTATGCGTCAGCGTGGGTATGCGCTGCCCGTTGAAGCAGGACGGGCGCAGCGCACCTCGCTAATCGACGCTGTGCTTCAAAGTTGATCCATCAGCTCTGGTTTCCTCGATGACGACCTGAAGCAGCCCCCCTGGTCCCCCGGTCTGGCGCTGACTTATAAGGTACTCGCGCGCCGCGGACTGCGCCTCCTCCAAGCTGTCGAAGGAAGCCTCGCTCGCCAGCGGACTGCCCCAATCCCCGCTGCCCGTAATGACCTTGAATCCAACATCCGCCATTGCCATTCCTCGCGTTTAATTCGCCATCCGGCGAGAGGATTTTATGCGAAGGCGCGAAGTTGTCATCAGTGAAGCATGGAATCCTTGGCGCGCCCGGAAGGGTTCGAACCTCCAACCCTCGGTTTCGAAGACCGATACTCTATCCAGTTGAGCTACGGGCGCAGCGATTGCCTCCTAGCACAACGTTTCGCTCGCTTGAAGCCCGGCGCTTCGTTGATTTGAGGCTGCGTTCGCCGCATAGTGGCGCCGAAGCGCGGCTATCGAAAGCGCGCCATGGCAGGGAATCAAGAAAATGGCACAGAAGGGCGGATCGTCGGAGCCCGCGCAGGGCAAGCGCAAATTGCGCTCGTCGCTATGGTTCGACAATCCCGACAATCCCGGCATGACCGCGCTCTACATCGAGCGCTACCTCAATTTCGGCCTGACTCCGGCTGAATTGCGCTCGGGCAAGCCGATCATCGGCATCGCTCAGACCGGCTCCGATCTCTCCCCCTGCAATCGCCACCATATTGAACTCGCCAAGCGGGTGCGCGATGGAATCCTAACGGCCGGCGGCGTGCCGTTCGAGTTTCCGGTCCACCCGATTCAGGAGACCGGCAAGCGGCCGACCGCCGCGCTCGACCGCAATCTCGCTTATCTCGGGCTGGTCGAGATCCTCTATGGCTACTTCATCGACGGCGTCGTGCTGACGACCGGCTGCGACAAGACGACGCCGGCTTGCATCATGGCCGCCGCAACGGTCAACCTTCCCGCCATCGTCCTTTCCGGCGGTCCGATGAACAACGGCTGGCATCATGGCGAGCGCACCGGCTCGGGCACGATCGTCTGGAAGGCGCGCGAGGAACTCGCCGAGGGCAAGATCAACTACGAAGAGTTCATGGAGATCGTCACCTCGTCGGCGCCCTCGGTTGGCCATTGCAACACGATGGGCACCGCCTCGACGATGAATGCGCTCGCCGAGGCGCTCGGCATGAGCTTGCCCGGCTGCGCGGCGATCCCTGGCCCGCATCGCGAACGTGGCCAGATCGCCTACGAGACCGGCAAGCGAATCGTCGACATGGTGTGGGAGGATCTGAAACCCTCCGATATTCTGACCCGCGAGGCGCTGGAGAACTCGATCATCGTCAACAGCGCGATCGGCGGCTCGACCAACGCGCCGATCCACATCAACGCGATCGCGCGTCATATCGGCGTCAAGCTCGATATCCAGGATTGGGAGACGATCGGCCATGACATCCCGCTGCTGGTCAACATGCAGCCGGCCGGCAAGTATCTAGGCGAAGAATTCCATCGCGCGGGCGGGGTTCCGGCGGTGGTGAATGAGCTGATGAAGAAAAAGCTCGTGCACGAAAACGCGCTAACCGTAAACGGCAAGACGATCGGCGAGAATTGCGCCAAGCGCGTCGTCGACGATTACGACGTGATCTACCCAATCGAGAAGCCGATGCGGGAGAACGCGGGCTTCATCGTGCTCCGCGGCAATCTGTTCGACAATGCGGTGATGAAGCTCAGTGTGATCGACGCTGAATTTCGCAATCGCTATCTCTCCAATCCCAGCGATCTCGACGCGTTTGAAGGCCGCGCGATCGTGTTCGAAGGGCCCGAGGATTACCATCACCGCATCGACGATCCCTCGCTCAACATCGATGAGCATTGCATGCTGTTCATCCGGGGCACGGGGCCGATCGGTTACCCCGGCGGAGCGGAAGTGGTGAACATGCAGCCGCCTGCGGCGCTGATCCAAAAGGGCGTGCACACGCTGCCTTGCATCGGCGACGGGCGGCAGTCGGGCACATCGGGCTCACCCTCGATCCTGAACGCTTCGCCGGAAGCGGCGGCGGGGGGCGGTCTCGCGCTGCTACGAAACGGCGAC
>JAYTRP010000453.1:0-12253 GCA_043746145.1 Hyphomicrobiales bacterium
GCTCGACGCGTTCAGCGGAGCTTGAAAAAAGTGCAAAATTAACGCCGCCGTCGACCAACGTCGCTCCGAGCTGAGTTGCATCGCCCTTGAACACATCAATATTCAAATCTGCTTTCTGAAAGGTCATGAACGCTCCTCAGAGTGCTGCGCGGATGAAAGAGCCCCGCGCGAAACACGAATTCGGGAGAGGCGGATTGGTTCCCCGGAGTCTGGCTGCGCCTCCCCAAGCGGGGCCACATTGCTGACGCATCGCGCTATCATGCTTAAATTTAGATCACGGCGGGAAGCGCCGCTTCAATCTGGCACATCGATATTTAGAAGTTCCCGCTCAGCGACGGCAGCGGCAGAAGGAAGGCGGACATGTCGTCTCTTCCGGCAGACGAAGATTATGCGAAAAGCTTGCTGACGATCTTCAGCGCGCACCGCCTTCGGCCAGGCCAGAGCCTGAAAGCAAGCGATGTCAGCGGAGAGTTTCTCGCCCGAAACCTGGGCCGCATGTTCGACTACCATGCCGCGCTCGATTATTCCGAGGATCGGGGCTGGGTGCGGCGGGAACTCGATTGGATTCGGCTGACGCCAGTGGGCTGGTCTGAGATGTAGGCGTGCGGCCAAAAGCCGCAAGTGTCAGTTTGTCGCCGAGAGATGCGCTTCGAGCGCCTTGGAATCCGCGAGCAGCGCCGCGCTAGGCGCGGTATGGGCGATCATGCCGCGATTGAGAATGATCGCAATATCCGTGAACGGCAACACCTTCTTAGGCTTCTGTTCAACGATGATCATCGACAGACCTTCACTCGACAGCGCACGCAGCGCCGTGAGTACTTCGTCGACGATTATCGGCGCAAGGCCTTCGGTCGGCTCGTCGAGTAGCAGCAGTTTTGGATTGAGCACCAGCGCTCGGCCGATGGCGAGCATCTGCTGTTCGCCGCCCGATAACTGCCGCCCCATATTGCGCCGACGCTCCCCCAGGCGAGGAAACATCGCAAACACCCGCACAGGCGTCCACGCGCCCGGCGTCGCGATTGCGGTAAGGTTTTCCTCGACGGTAAGCGAACGGAAGATGTTGCGCTCTTGCGGGACCCAACCGATTCCGCGGCGCGCTCGGACGTGTGGCGGCAACGGCGTGAGATCGACGCCGCCGAGCGAAACTCGACCGCCTTGGCGCGTCGTCACGCCGATCAGCGTGTTGATCAACGTTGTCTTGCCGACGCCATTTCGGCCGAGCAGCGCAAGCGACTTGCCGTCTTCCAAGGTAAAGCTGACGTCGGAGATCACCCGCGCCTCGCCATAGCCCGCGGATAGATTTTCGGCGCGCAGCAGTTCACCCATGCGCCTCCTCCCCGAGATAGACCGTGCGGACCCGTTCGTCCGAAGCGATCGATTTCGGATCGCCTTCGCAGAGCAGCCGGCCGGCCACCAGCACGGAGATCCGGGTCGCGAAGGTGAAGACGAGGTCCATGTCGTGTTCGATCAGCAGGATCGCGACGTCCGCAGGCAGCGCCGAAAGCGCCGCAAGGATGCCATGCCGCTCCTCCTCCGGCACTCCCGCCGCAGGTTCGTCGAGCAGCAGCACACGCGGCCGGCAGGCTAACGCCAGCGCGATTTCGAGCAGTCTTTGTTTTCCGTAGGGAAGCGTGTGCGTCGGCTGGTCGAACACGCTTTCAAGCTTGAAGCGGGCGAGCAACTCCTCGATCTCGGCGACGATGTCGCGCCTTCCCGCGACCCGCCAGAAATCCATGCCGCGTCCTTCGCGTTCGGAAATCGCGAGACCGAGCGATTCCACCGGCGTGAGATCGGGAAAAAGCTGGTTGATCTGGAAGGTGCGCGCCAGACCACGGCGTACGCGCTGGTGCGGGGAAAGCGCGGTAATGTCGGCGCCATCGAGCAGCACCGCCCCTTCGCTGGGCTTGATGACGCCGGTCAGCAGATTGATCAGCGTCGTCTTGCCGGCGCCATTGGGGCCGATCAGCGCCTGTCGCGCACCGGCCGCGATTGTGAAAGAGACGTTATCGGTAGCGATAAGCCCGCCAAATCGACGCAGCAGCCCGCGCGCCTCCAGCGCCGGGGCGCTCATGACGCAACCCTCGGGGCGAACATGCGTAACGTACGAAAGACGTGGGCGGTGATCCGCTCGCGTCCGATCAACACGAGGGCGACTAGGAGGGCGCCGATCCAGAACTGCCAATATTCCGGCGTCGCGCCCGAGATCACGTCGCGTATCACGACGAAAACCACCGCTCCGATGATTCCGCCGTAGAGATAGCCCGCGCCACCGATAATCAGCATCAGCATCACCTCGGCGGAACGGTGAAAATCGAACAGGTCCAAGGAGACGATCGCGGTGGTCTCCGCGAGCAACGCGCCCGCCACGCCCGCATAGGCCGCCGAGATCGCATAGATCGCGATGATCCTGCGCGCGGTCGGGACGCCCAGCGCGCCGGCTCGAAGGCGATTCTCGCGTATGGCGATCAGCGACAGCCCGAACGGCGAATGCGCCAGTCGACGCGCGGCCAAGAACAACAGGAACAACACGGCGAGGCTGAACAGCGCCGCATTTCGCGGTCCCGCGCCAAATGAGCCGATCGAGAACAGCCCCAACAGCGGCGCCATGGAAAAGCTCAGACCATCCGCGCCGCCTGTCGCCCAGGAATTCCGGTTGGCGAGTTCGCCCAGCATCAAGGCGACGCCCATCGTCACCATCAGCCGCGTGAGGTCGGAACCGCGCAGCAGCAGCGGCGCGGTCGCCAGCCCGATCAGCGCCGCCGGCGCGGCGCCGACGACGAGCCCCAGCAGCGGATCGTCATAGCCCGCATTGACGAACATCGCCGCAGCATAGGCCCCAATTCCGAAGAAAGCCGCGTGGCCCAGCGAGACTATGCCCGCAAGGCCCAAGGCCAAGTCGAGCGATAGCGCGAACAAGCCGGCGATCAGCGTCTCATTGATAAGCGCGGCGCGGGCCGGCAGCAGGAAAATGATCGCGACGGCGGCAAGCCAGAACGCGATCTCCCCCCTTCGCCATCGCGCGCGGCGGCGCAAATGCGCGAGTACGTCGGGCGCGCTCAACGTCCGTCGCCCCGGGCGAACAGCCCTTGTGGTCGCAGGATGAGCGTCACCACCATGACAAAATAGATGATGAAAGCGCCGATCGAGGGGAAATAATACTTGCCCGCGACGTCGAGCACGCCGAGCAGCAACGCGCCGACCAAAGCGCCCAGGATGCCATTGGCGCCGCCGACCGTGACCACGATCAACATGATGACCAGGAACTTGAGCGGGAAAGTGGGATCGATGCCGCCGACCACATCAGCCGCCAGCGCGCCGCCAAGGCCAGCAAGCCCGCTGCCGACGGCAAAGGTGACGGCGAACAGCCGATCGACGTCGATGCCGAGCCCTGAGGCGACCCTGGCGTCGTCGACCGCCGCGCGCAGTTGCGCGCCAAACCGCGTGCCGACCAGAAAGATCTGCAGCGCGGCGGCGATCGCGCCGCATACGACGATGATGAACAGACGATAGACGCCGATCGCTACGCCATGGAATTCGAGCCGACCCGACAGCCACTCCGGCAGGTGGATCTGCTGCGGCTGGTCGCCGAGAAAGTAGTTGGCGGCCGGCATCGCCATGAACACGAGACCGATCGTAAACAGAACCTGATCGAGCGCGCCCTTCCCGTAGAGCCGGCAGTAGAGCGTGCGCTCGAGCAAGACGCCGACGATCGCGGGGACGACGAATGCGATTGGCAGGGTTGCTAGGAAGGGTACGCCGGCCCGATTCATCAGCAGCGCAGTCATGTAGCCGCCCAGCATCGCGAAAGCCCCGTGGGCGAGGTTGATGAAGTTCATCAGCCCGAGCGTGACGGAAAGTCCGCAGCTCAACACAAACAGCAGCATCCCGTAAGCGATGCCGTCGAGCAGGATCGTCAGCATGGGGCGGGACTTGTTGCGTCGGTCCTGTTACTTCTTCGAAGCCTTGTACGGGTCCTTGACCGCGGGGATGGTCGCGAACTCGACGTTATAGAGCTCACCGTCCCTCTTCTCCACCTTGCGCACGTAGATGTCCTGGATGATGTCGCGCGTCTCCGGGTCGATCGACACCGGGCCGCGCGGGCTCATCCAGCTGGCGCCTTTCATGGCGGCCAGCAGGGCGTCGCCGCTGGCGTCGCCCTTGGTCTTCTCCAGCGCCTGATAGATCAGCGCCATCGCATCATAAGCGCCCACCGCCATGAAATTGGGGCGCATGCCGCTGTTGGCCTTCTCGAAGTCGGCCACGAACGCCTTGTTCTCGGGAGAATCGTGGGCGACGGAATAATGGTGCGTCGTCACCGCGCCGAGCGCGGAATCGCCAATGTCTTTCAGCAGGTCGTCGTCGGTCACGTCGCCCGTGCCGACCAGCTTGATCCCCGACTTATCGAGCCCGCGCTCGACGAACTGCTTCATGAAAACCGAGCCGAAGCCCGAGGGCACGAACACGAACACCGCGTCGGGCGCATCGTCTTTCACGCGCTGCAGGAAGGGCGCGAAATCAGGGTTCTTCAAAGGCACGCGGATCGCTTCGACGATCGTTCCGCCATCCTTCTTGAAGGTCTCGCCAAACCACTTTTCCGCGTCGAGCCCCGGACCATAGTCGCTGACGATGGTGACGACCTTCTTGATGTTGTTCTTCACGCACCATTCCGCCATCGGCGCCGAGGCCTGCGGAAGGGTGAACGAGGTGCGCACGATGTAGGGCGACTTTTCGGTGATCATCGCGGTCGCGGCGGCGCTGACGATCTCGGGCGTCTTGGACTCGGTGGCGATCGGCGCGGCGGCGAGCGCGAGCGGCGTCAGGCCAAAGCCCATCAGCACGCTGGCGTGGTCGTTGGCGACGAGATCCTGCGCGAGGCGCTTGGTCACGTCGGCGGCGCCGGTGTCGTCCTTGAGGATCAGCTTGATCGTCTTGCCTGCCACTGTCGCGCCGTGCTGCGCCAGATAGAGTTCAGCGCCGGCGCGTTCCTGCTTGCCGGTGCTCGCCGACGGGCCCGTCATCGGCAGGACCAAGCCAACCGTAACGGTCGCGTCGTCCGCGCGCGCCAGCGTGGCCGCGAGGGCGCCGATGGCGATCGTCGACAGGAAGGTCTTGATCCTCATGATGTCTCCTCCGAAATTGCCGGGCCGTCCCTGGCCGCTTGAGCCAATCCGGTATAGCGGGATTTCCCCGCCGTCAAAGGCTGTTCGTGGGCGAAAGCGCCCATATATCGTCCCACGTCAGCTTTCGCGGCAACAGTCCTTGTTGTTCGGCGAAACCCAGCGCGAGCCGCACCGAGGGCTCGACCGCGGCCCGCCCCATCGGCGCACGATCGCGGCCGTCTTCCGGGGCAGGCGCCTCGGCCTTGGCGGCGGCGAACAGGCGGCAGAGTTCGGCGGAGACGCCGGGCTGCTCGGCGAGTTCGTTCTTGACCACGATCATATGGTTGATGGGCACGAATCCGTGTCGCTGATAGAAGCGCTCGCCGGCCGCGGCGGGATCGGGAAACAGCGTGCGCAGACCCGGATCGTTCGGCACATCGGCGCCGACGATGACCGCGTCGAGCTCTCCTTCGCGAAGCATCGCGAGCATGTCCTTGCCCGGCGCGGCCCGCTTGACGAACTCAGGGTCGGCATAGTCCTCGACGTGGGCGCCTTCGAAGGTCACCCAGCGCACGTCGGTCGGCTTGACCCCGAAATCCTCAGCGAGAATGCCGCGAAGCCACAATCCCGTGGTCTGGCTATAGGCGCGCACGCCGACCCGGCGTCCACCGAGATCGCCAGGGCCGGTAAGCGCGCTGTCGGCGCGGCAAAACAGCGCCGCCTCCTGGAACCGCGACGCCATCGCGATCGGCAACAGCGTGATCGGCACGCCGAAGGCTTTCGCCTGCAGCACCGTCGCGATCGCCATTTCGCTGATGTCGAACCGCCGTTCGCGCGCCATCGGCGCAAACGCCCGATTGACGGGCGTGATCTCCACAAAGTCGAGCTTGAACCCGTCCGAAGCGACGCGCCCGGACTTCAGCGCCTTCGTGTGGGGATAATTGCCGATCGCAATGCTCAGCGATTCCATGGGCTGCATCCTAGGCGAAAGATTCGTCCGTCTCTCCGGAGGGGAAGGCCTGCCGTGCTTAGGGAAACTTCCGATTGCCTTCAATCCCGGACTTGAGGGGCGCGCGAGCATCGGATGCGATAAACTCGTCACGCCGTGCTAGGCGTCGCGGCCATGAGCGAACCGTCTTCCCGTTTCTACCAGTCCCAGCGCCTTCGCCTGCATTGGTCGGAATGGGGCGCCCCAGACGCGCCGCCGCTCGTGCTCATCCACGGCGTGCGCGATCACGGCCGCAACTGGGACGCGACGGCCGAACGGCTGAGCGATCGCTGGCGCGTCATCGCCCCAGACCTGCGTGGCCACGGCGACAGCGAGTGGGCGAATTCGGGAGCTTATTCCTCCGAGGCCTATGTGTTCGATCTCGCCGAGTTGATCGCGCAGGAGCGGCTCGCGCCCGTGACCATCATCGGCCATTCGCTCGGCGGCAATATCGGGCTGCGCTACGCGGGCCTGTACCCCGAGCATGTCCAGCGAATCGTCGCGATCGAAGGATTGAGCCATTCGCCGCGCCTCGTCGAGGAACAACGCAAAACCCCTGTAGAGCGGCGGCTGCGCAAATGGATCGACGATCAGCGCGACATCGTAAGCCGGCCGCCTCGCCGTTATGTCAGCCCTGAACAGGCGGCCAAGCGGATGCAGGCGCAAATTCCCGCCCTTAGCGACGAGCAGGCGCTGCATCTGGCGCATCATGGCCTTCGCTCGCTGGACGAGGGCGGCTTTGCGTTCAAGTTCGATCCCGCGCTGCGCGTATTCCCTCCGGTCGAGCTGCCCGCCGAGGACGCCTGGCGGCTGTGGTCGCTGATCGAATGCCCGACGCTGCTGATCTACGGCGATAAGTCCTGGGCGTCGAACCCGGTCGCGGACGGCCGCGCCGCCCATTTCCGTTTCGCCGAGGTGGTCACCCTCGAAGGCGCCGGGCACTGGGCGCACCACGACCGGTTCGAGGCTTTCATGGAAGCGGTGGAGCGCTTTCTCGCGGCATAACGCGCCTCTTTGCGCGGGGGCCTATTCGGCCCATATTAGCGTTATGGCCAAGACCCCGAACAAGCCTTCGAAATCGCGACCGCGCGCTAACCGTCCCGACGTGCATCCCCTCGGCGAGCATCTCGCCGCGCTGCTCAATCCCGCGCTAGTCGAGAAGCCGCCGGGCTTCTCCGAGGCGCCGGCGAAGTTTGCGCACGAATCTCACCCCCGCGGCATGACCGGGGCGACAGCCACCATTGATTCGCTGAACAGCCTACTCGAGCTCGGCGACCCCAATCTGCGCGACCGGCCGCTCTGGACGCCGCATCGGCCCGCCCGGCCGGAAAAGTCGGAGGGCGGCAAGGCGTTCAGGATCGTCTCGGAGTTCGATCCCAAAGGCGATCAGCCCGAAGCGATCCGCCAGCTTGTGGAAGGCGTCAACGCGAAAGAGCGCGATCAGGTGCTGCTCGGCGTCACCGGCTCGGGCAAGACCTTCACCATGGCCAAAGTGATCGAGGCGACCCAACGCCCGGCGCTGATCCTCGCGCCCAACAAGACGCTGGCGGCGCAGCTATATGGCGAGTTCAAGAGCTTCTTCCCCGACAACGCCGTCGAGTATTTCGTCTCGTATTACGACTACTACCAGCCCGAGGCCTACGTCCCGCGCACCGACACCTACATCGAGAAGGAATCCTCGATCAACGAGCAGATCGACCGGATGCGGCACGCCGCGACCCGCGCGGTGCTGGAGCGCGACGACGTGATCATCGTCGCCTCGGTGTCCTGCATCTACGGCATAGGCTCGGTCGAGACCTACACCGCGATGACCTTCTCACTGCAGGTTGGCGACAAGGTCGACCAGCGGCAGATCATCGCCGACCTCGTCGCGCTGCAATACAAACGCTCGCTGGGCGACTTCACCCGCGGCGTGTTCCGCGTGCGCGGCGACACGCTCGACCTGTTCCCCGCCCATCACGAGGACCGCGGCTGGCGCATCAATTTCTTTGGCGACGAGATCGAGTCGATCGTCGAATTCGATCCGCTGACCGGCCACAAGACCCGGGACCTCGAATTCGTGAAGGTCTACGCCAATAGCCATTATGTAACGCCGCGCCCGACGCTGCTGCAGTCGATGGAGTCGATCAAACAGGAGCTAAAGGCGCGGCTCAACGTACTGCACGACCAGGGGCGCTTGCTGGAGGCGCAGCGGCTCGAGCAGCGCACTTTGTTCGATCTCGAAATGCTCGAGGCGACCGGCTCTTGCGCGGGCATCGAGAACTACTCGCGCTATCTCACCGGCCGCCGCCCGGGCGAGCCGCCGCCGACGCTGTTCGAGTACCTGCCCGACAATGCGATCGTTTTCACCGACGAGAGCCACGTCACCGTGCCCCAGATCGGCGGCATGTATAAGGGCGACTATCGGCGCAAGGCGACGCTGGCGGAATACGGCTTCCGCCTGCCCTCCTGCATGGACAACCGGCCGCTACGGTTCGAGGAATGGGAGGCGATGCGCCCGCAAACCGTGCACGTCTCGGCGACGCCGGGCGATTGGGAGTTGCAGCGGACCACCGGCGTGTTCGTCGAGCAGGTGATCCGCCCGACCGGGTTGATCGACCCGCCGGTGGAGATCAGGCCGGCGAGGGCGCAGGTCGACGACCTCCTGGGCGAAGTCAGGCGCGTCGCGGCGCAGGGCTATCGCTCGCTGGTGACCACGCTGACCAAACGCATGTCCGAGGACCTCACCGAATACCTGCATGAGCATGGCGTGCGCGTGCGCTACATGCATTCGGACATCGACACGATCGAACGCATCGAGATCCTCCGTGACCTGCGCCTGGGCGCGTTCGACGTGCTGATCGGCATCAACCTGTTGCGCGAGGGGCTCGACATTCCCGAATGCGCGCTGGTCGCGATTCTCGACGCCGACAAGGAGGGATTCCTGCGCTCCGAGACGTCGCTGGTCCAGACGATCGGCCGCGCCGCGCGCAACGTCGACGGCCGCGTCATCCTCTACGCCGACCACGTCACCGGCTCGATGAAGCGAGCGATTGACGAGACCTACCGGCGGCGCGCCAAGCAGGAAGCCTACAACACGGAGCACGGCATCACGCCCGCGACGATCAAGCGCGGCATTCAGGATATCCTCAACTCGGTCTACGAGCAGGACCATGTGACGGTTGATTCCGGGCTCGCCGACCGGAGCGGAGCCGCGACGCTCGGCCATAATTTCCAGGCGACGATCGCCGATTTCGAGAAGCGCATGAAGCAAGCCGCCGGCAATCTCGAATTCGAGGAAGCCGCCCGGCTGCGCGACGAAATCAAGCGCCTGCAAGCCGTCGAACTCGCCGTCAGCGACGACCCGCTCGCGCGACAAGCGGACATAGAGGCGGCCGGCGGCGGCTACGAAGGCGCTCGCAAATACGGCCGCGCCGCGAATACGCCGACGCTCGCTCATAAGCCGACCGACGGGGAAATGGGCCCGCATAACTGGGGCGGCGGGGAAGCTAGGCCGAAAGGTGGGCGCGCCCGGGGGCGGCGGCGATAGGGGCGCCGAATGGTCGGGACAAGCCCGGAACGCATGGCGCCACGGGCTTGATGCTCGCTCTGGTCGGATTGGAGCGATCCCGTCGTTTTCAATCCGAGTCGTAGCAATTGCAACGCACTAAGCGTCCTATGTTGCAATTTTCCCGAAAATTGAAGGCTCGTGCGTGTCAAGGTAGCCCTGGGGCCTCCTGGCAGTCGCACTTCCGCCCGGATCTAAGCACATTTACGGCGTCATTTGGCCTCGATTAGCCCGTCTTGTAAGTACGTTTTGGTCCCGGACTTGTCGGTTTGGTCCAGATGTGCCGAGGCAGTGTGAGCGGGACGAGACGCGCTCACCTCCTGCGCGAGACGGTTCCAAGGTGACCAGATGATCGGTAGCTCGATCGAGGAGGCGTGCTCCGGAGGCGCCGCAATACCAAAATTCGCGCATCAACGGCGCCGACTGAGATCCTCGTTAGAGAGAGACTACCTGTCTTTGAAATCGTAAATCAAAACGAAAACGACGTCTCGACACCCCCCCTCACGTCGTCAACCGTCTCCACAAGTCCTCCAAAAGCCAGCGCCCGGCTCGACCCAGCTGTCGATCTCGCAGATGCGCGGCGTAGACCGTCAGCGAGCCGCTGGGCGCTATGCTTTCGTCGGCGATGTCCAGTGCGACCAATCGACCATCCGCCAGGTGCGGCGCGATCAGATAGGGCGGCATGTTGCACCAACCAAACCCCGCGAGCAGGAAATCGAGCCGGCGTCCAAGGTCGACAAAGCGCCAGACACGCGTTCCAATCACGCCAAAGCTGGGGCCGTCTCCGGGTATGCCGCTCGACAGCACGAGTTGAACGTGCGCTTCGAGATCGCTCCGGTTGAGCTTGCGTGCGAGACGCACGAGCGGGTGACCGGCCGCCGCGACAGGCACGCGTTTCAATTGCATCAGCGGATAGACCATCAGGTCGTCGGGGACCGATGGGACCAGCAAGCAGAACCCAAGCGAGGCGGAGCCGTCGCGCAGACGTCGCTCGGCGCCCCCCAACCCTTCCGTAATGAAGGACACAGGCAAATCCGGGAAGGCGTCGCGAAGGGCGCGCAGGCTGTCGATCAGCGGAGCGGTCGGGACCAGCGGATCTAACGCCAGCGCCAGAGCGGGCTCGAAGCCTGCGCGGCTTCCCTCGGCGATGGCGGCGAAGCGATCGGCGCTCGCCAGCACCAACCGCGCTTGCTCGACGAGCACCCGGCCGACCGGCGTGAGGATCGGTTTATACGGCCCGCGATCGAACAGTTCGACCCCTTGCGTCTCCTCCAACGCCTTCACGGCCTGACTGATCGCGGATTGAACCCGGCCCAGCGACCTCCCAGCGGCCGCAAAGCCTCCGGAATCGCTGATCGCCACCAGGACGCGAAGCTGATCCAGCGTCAGATTACCAATCATATCCATCTCCGTAGGAGATCAAGACGATCATAATTTGATCCATTTTCATGACGAGAGGCAAGCTCTATCTCCTCTGCCTGACCCGCGGCGAGGGGCGTCTGTCGTCAGCGGCAGTCGCCCGGGGCGAAGCGGACGCCGTCAATTCTACTTAAGGAGATTTTTCATGCCTACTCTACTGGTCATAGAAGCCAGTCCTCGCGGCGATCAGTCGATGTCGCGTGGCCTCACCGAGCAGTTCGTTAAACGATGGATCGAAAACAATCCCGGCGGCCGGGTGGTCGAACGAGACCTGATGAAATCGAACCTCCCCTTCGTCACCCTGCCGTGGCTCGGGGCGTACTTCACGCCCTCCGATCGGCAGACACCCGAGATGAAGGACACGCTCAAGCTATCGGATGAACTCATCGCGGAGATTTTGGCGGCGGACCACATCGCCATCGGCACGCCGGTCTATAATTACAACATTCCTGCGGTTCTGAAGGCTTACATCGACCATATCGTCCGCAAGGGCCTGACGCTGGGCTTTACCGGCGAAGGCCTCGTGAATGGCAAGACATGCACGATCCTGATGGCGTCCGGCGGGGTGTACGCCGAAGGCTCGCCCATTCGCGACCGCGACATCGCCACCAACTATCTGCGACTGATCCTGAAGGTGATCGGCATCGTCGACGTCACGGTGATCGCGGGCGGTAACGCGAAAGCCGTCGATATGGGCGAGACCACGCGCGAGGCGTTCGTGCACAGGTTCGCGCAAGAGATCGCGAAAGCCGCTAACGCCTGAGGGCGCAGGGCGTCCTGGTTGGTTGGAATGACCGCGCGACTGTATTCTCGGACTTAGCTCTCTCGGCGCTTACGTCTCTCCCTCACCGTCATGCCCGGGCTCGTCCCGGGCCATCCACGCAGCTCCGCTTCCGGCCATTCTCAGAACCGGACGCGAAGCTCGACAGCGAGCTTATTTGCCGGGATGAGCCCGGCTATGATTGTGGTTGAGACTAATGTCCCTGAAGAGGCGTCATGGTTGGCCGTCGTTATCGCGCGCCTCCGTTTTCTGATAGCCGGATTAACCGGGCAACGGCTCGGCTTTGCCGGATCGGGCCGCCAAGTCTGGGCCATTGCCTGCGCGCTCGCGCTTCGTCAGCCAGATTTCGAACAGCATATGAGGGAGCGTGAGCGCGGAAAGTATTTGTATTGTCAAAGACAGCAGCCGCACGGCGACCG
>JAYTRP010000454.1:0-4026 GCA_043746145.1 Hyphomicrobiales bacterium
GCTGTTTTGGAGATGCGTCATGGTGTCTGGCATCCTGGCGGGCATCGAGAACGACCCGATCCCTGGCGTTAATCCAAACCGCGCTGCACGGCTGGGAGAGGCTTGGCGCGATCAGCAGTCGTATTACGATTTATTGTTTGTCGAGTTTGATGATCAAGGGCAGCCTTTTCATCGTGAGGCGATCACTCAAGTGATGAACCTTCTCAACATGTTTCCAGGAGATGTTATTGTCCTGCTGTTTGTCCACGGTTGGAGGCACAGCGCGCGCGAAAACGATGAGAACGTGGGGAGTATTCATCGACTTCTTCATACGTTAGGGCATACCGAGGCTCTTCGATCAAAAGGCGACACTCCTCGGCGAGTTGTCGGAATCTATGTCGGATGGCGCGGTATGTCGCTGCACTGGGCGGGTATCCTGGAGAACACAACATTTTGGGGGCGCAAGGCAGCGGCAATGCGAGTGGCTCTAGGGTCGGTGCGGGAGCTGTTAGCGAGACTCCGTCAGTTCAGGCTCAAGGCTAGACTAGACCATAGGGATGGCACTCGTCTTATCATCACGGGGCACAGTTTCGGTGGTCTGATTGTACATGCCGCGATCTCTGAGTATCTCGTTGAGAGTGCGGTCACACCAAATGAGTCCAGTGTGGTTGTCTCGTTCGGAGATATGACGATCCTTGTCAATCCTGCATTCGAAGCGTCTCGCTACTACCCCCTTCATTCGATTGTAGCCACAAAGCAATTCGCTCCACGACAGGCGCCAGTGTTTATATCAGTAACTGCTCAGAACGATTGGGCAACCGGGATCGCCTTTCCTGCTGGGCGGCTTCTCAGCTTCTTGACCGAGTCTGCAACAAATACGAGAGAGCGCCAGGCTAGCTTGAAAACAATGGGACATATTCCCTGGATGAAAACCCATGAGCTGACAAAAAGCTTATCGGCGGCAAAACGCGATATTAAGTTGGTTGAACAAAAAAAGCTCAATGACGCCGAGCGGGATGCAAGGATTAGTCAGGAAGATGAGGACTTCCGAAAGTTTTTGGAGCGAGAGACCGGTTGCGACGGAAGATTGCTGCCGGGATGGACGCGCACGTATACGGAGGGCGCGCAGCTAAAGAACGTTTGTCCTGAACCCGAGAAGGGCGAAGGCCCGATATCTTCAGAAAGCCCTTTCTGGGTTGTTCGCGCGTCGCCGGACGTTGTTAATGGGCACAATGGAATATTTGGTTTTATGTTTCTCGACTTCTTAAGACAAGTTTTGGACGACGCCATTCGAATTCAAACACCTAGTGGAACTCGATAGGTTGATCTGCTCAGTGGCGAATATTGCTCGACTAATAATCCGATACCGAAAATGTCGTTGAAGCGCGATTTAGAAGATAGCGTGCGCCTGTCGCTTCGTATCTCGCTGTGGCTCAATCACAGAACTGGTTAGAATCGGGCATTCAAAAGGAACTTTAGCTCCGTGAAATTATTTTAAAATTAGTTTAATTGCAAGTCACGTTCGCTTTTACATGTGAATGCGCTTTGCATTTCGGAAAAAGTTTGTGAGCGCTGCATGGTTGATCCGATCAGGTCTGATTGCACGCAGCGGCGCAGAAGCCGTTTCGGGTTGTAGGCAAAGCTAGGGTTTCAGAATGAGCGAGTTGTCCGCATATTTGGACGTTTCGAGCTTAACCCAGCGAAATTGTGGGCTCGCGCTTGTCGCTGTAAATCGTCTACTCGCAAGGCGAGGCGAGGCTAGTAGGACTAGGACGCTCCCCGTGTTTGGTCTATCCTGCGATGCAAAATGTCGCCCTCGTGCGGCGTTGACAGGGAGCCAGCCATATGGCGTCGCCAACATATGAGACTGCGTTAATCGTGGGAGCGGGCGGGGGCCTCAGCGCGTCGCTGGCGCGGTTGTTCGCGCGCGAGGGAATGCGCGTGGCGCTCGCGGCCCGCGATGTGGACAAGCTTGCTGGGCTGGCGACGGAGACGGGCGCGCGGGCGTTTGCCTGCGACGCGACCGATTCGCGCCAAGTCGCCGCGCTGTTCGACGCCGTGGCGGAGCAGGTGGGAATCCCTGACGTCGTCGTCTACAACGCCAGCGGCAGGGCGCGGGGCGCGGTCGTCGATCTGGCGCCTGGGGATGTCGAGCGGGCGATCGCGGTTTCGGCTTTCGGCGGGTTCCTGGTCGCTCAGCAAGCGGCCAAGCGCATGGTTCCGAAAGGCGCAGGCGCGATCCTGTTCACCGGGGCGTCGGCGAGCGTCAAAGGTTACCCGCAATCGGCGGCGTTCGCGATGGGCAAATTTGCGCTGCGAGGCCTTGCGCAGAGTATGGCGCGCGAGCTCGCGCCTAGGGGCGTCCACGTCGCTCATTTCGTGATCGACGGCGCCATTAGCAGCGCCAGCCGTGTCGCGCCCGCCGATCGGCCTGATTCGATGCTGGATCCCGACGCAATCGCCGAGAGCTACCTCCATGTTCTCAAGCAACCACGCAATGCGTGGACATGGGAAGTGGAACTGCGGCCTTGGGTGGAGACGTTCTAAGCGGGCTATTCCGGCCAGCCCGCGATGGTTGTCTGGTAACCCCAAGGCGCCGCGATCTGCAATTGACGGGCGAGGCGCAGCAGCAGACCGTCGCTCTGCATGGGTCCAATCAACTGCACCGACAGCGGCAGTCCGTCCGCTTCGCCATGCGGAATCGACAGCGCCGGCGTTCCCGCGACATTCGCGATGCAAGCGTAGGGCGCAAAATCCGTCATCCGCTTCCAATGAAGTTCGACGTTGTCATGATTAGAGGGAAACGATCCGATCGGCGGCGGCGGCCCACTGAGCATCGGCGTCAGCAGCACGTCGACTTCGTCGAAAAGGTTCCACATCGCGTGCGCGACCTGCACGCCCATCATCTCCGCAGCCTGCAGCTCCGCCGCGGTGATCTCGCCCCCGCGGCGTGCGATGGCGGCGGTCAGAGGCTCGACGTTCGGGAGATCGGCTAACGACCGCGATATGTTAACGCTGATCACGCGGTCGAACACCAGGTTTGATTGGGCGGCGAGCGTGTGCAGGCGCTTTGGATCTATTTCGACAAAGCGATGGCCCGCTCGCTGCAGCGCCTCGCGCGCATGACGAACGGCGTCCCGGTTTGCGGGCGCAAAGTCGTCGCCCTCGCAGATGCCGATTGTCAGGCCGTCGATGCGCTCGCCAAGGCGCGCAAGGGTCGGACCGCCGAGGTCTGGGTCGGGAAACGGGCCGCGACCTTTGCCCGCGCAACGATCGAGCGCCACGGCGTTGTCACGCAACGACCGGCTTACAATCAACTCTGCGGCTAGCCCGCCGATATGGTTAGTGAAAGAAGGGCCGCCCGGGATGGCGCCTCGCGTGGGCTTCAGTCCGACCAGACCACAGCACGCCGCCGGCACGCGCGTGGAACCACCCGCATCGGTTGCATGCGCCACCGCGACAATGCCCGCCGCAACCGCCGCCGCCGCGCCTCCGGACGAACCACCCGGCGTTAGGCGTGGGTCGAGCGGATTGCGGGCGATCGGACCGATCGCGGGTTCGCTGCAGAGCGAAAGGCCGAATTCGGGCGAAGTCGTGACCCCGAAGGGCGTAAGACCGGCTGACCAGAGGCGCAACGTGAGTTCTGAGTCTGACAGTGCGGGCGCAGGCGCGATTGAGCGCGACCCACAGACGAGCGGAAATCCTTTTGCCAAGGAGCCGAGATCCTTCATCAGGAACGGGACGCCGAGGAAGGGCTGCAATAGCGAACTTGCCGAGCCGCTCTTTAAGCGAGCGTCCGCGAGGGCTGCGCGTTCCAACCCAATCTCAGGAGCGAGATAGCGGATGGCGCCTAGATCGGCGCAGGACCGGGCGCGCTCGATCGCCGCCTGCATTACGGCAACGGCACTCGTTACGCCGCTAACAATCGCTGCGGCCAATCCGAGAGCGTCGTCCGGCTCAGAGGTTTTATCCATGAAGCGCCTGCCTTTCGCCTGCATCGTGAGCGCAGCCGATAGGCTAAGAGTCTGTCCGGAAACATTACGTTGG
>JAYTRP010000455.1:0-4020 GCA_043746145.1 Hyphomicrobiales bacterium
CACAGAGGGTGGGCAGGGGTGCGCGCCTGCCGCGCAATTTCGAGGAGGCTTGATTGACGAGACGGTTGGCGAGGCGAGCGATGACATCGCATAGCGTGACCGCGCCAGCGCCGCTTGAAGGTCAATCGGGCTTGCTGTCCTCGCCCGAGCGTTTCATCAATCGCGAGTTGTCCTGGCTCGAATTCAATCGGCGCGTGCTCGAGGAATCCAGCAACAGGGCGCATCCGCTGCTCGAGCGGCTACGATTCCTGTCGATCTCGGCCAACAACCTCGACGAGTTCTTCATGGTCCGCGTCGCGGGACTGGTGGGGCAGGTGCACGCGGGAATGACCGAGATGTCCGACGATGGGCATACCCCGGCCGAGCAACTCGAGCGAATCGGCGCCCGCGTCGCCGAACTCGTGGCCTCGCAACAGACGCGTTGGCGAGAATTGCGCGTGGAGATCGCCGAGGCGGGCATTGTCATTATCGATGTCGCCGATCTTTCGCGCCCCGATCTCGACTGGTTGCAAGAGCATTTTCTGCTCAACGTCTTTCCGGTGCTGACTCCGCTGGCGGTAGATCCGGCGCATCCGTTCCCGTTCATACCGAACCTTGGGTTCACGTTGGCGATGGAGCTTGAACATCCCGAGGATGGGCGCACGCTCAGTGCGCTGGTTCGCTTCCCTCATCGGGTCGAGCGATTTGTGCGCCTGCCGGATAAGTCAGGCGGCGCGGGGCAACGGTTCGTCATGTTCGAGCAGATGATCGTCGCCTTCAGCAAGCTGCTGTTCCCGGGCTTCGACGTCATAGGCAAGGGCAGCTTCCGCGTGATTCGCGACAGCGACATCGAGGTGGAAGAGGAAGCCGAGGATCTCGTTCGCCTCTACGAGAGCGCGTTGAAGCTGCGCCGGCGCGGGTCGGTGATTCGGCTTGAGATCGAGGCGTCTATGCCGCCCTCGCTGCGCGCTTTCGTGACCGGCGACGTCGATGTAATCGCCTCGGGTGTCGTGCTGATCGACGGTATGCTGGGCCTCGACGAGCTGTCGCGCATTGTCGGGCTGGAGCGGCCCGAGCTCAAATACGTGCCGTTCATCCCGCGTTTTCCCGAGCGGGTGCGCGAGAACGGGGGCGACTGCTTCGCGGCGATCCGGTTGAAAGACTTCGTGGTTCACCACCCCTACGAGTCGTTTGACGTCGTGGTGCAGTTCCTTTCGCAGGCGGCGCGCGATCCAGCCGTGCTCGCGATCAAGCAGACGCTTTATCGCACTTCCGCCGATAGTCCGATCGTGCGCGCGCTGATCGAGGCGGCGGAGGGGGGAAAGTCGGTTACAGCGCTCGTCGAGCTGAAGGCTCGTTTTGACGAGGAGGCTAATATTCGCTGGGCGCGCGACCTAGAGCGCGCGGGCGTGCAGGTCGTGTTCGGCTTCATCGAGCTTAAGACGCATGCGAAGCTCTCGATGGTGGTGCGGCGCGAAGCCGGGGCGCTGGTCACCTACTGCCATGTCGGAACGGGAAACTACCATCCCGTGACGGCGCGCATTTACACCGACATCTCCTATTTCACCGCCGATCCCGCGATCGGCCGAGACGTCGCGCGCATCTTCAATTTCATAACCGGCTACGCCGAGCCGGACGGCCTCGAACACATGGCGATTTCACCAATGGGCCTTAAGAAGAGGCTGCTCGAGCATGTCGAAGAGGAAATCGGCTTCGCCCTGGAAGGCAAACCGGCGGCGATCTGGGCCAAGTGCAATGCGCTGGTGGACGCCGAAATGATCGATGCGTTCTATCGCGCAAGCAATGCGGGCGTTAAGATAGACCTCGTGGTGCGCGGGATTTGTTGTCTGCGGCCGGGCGTTCCCGGTTTGTCGGAGAACATAAGGGCGAAGTCGATTGTCGGACGATTTCTCGAACATGCGCGCATTTACGCGTTCGGGGGCGGACATGGACTGCCCCATCCCGACGCCCGGGTCTACATCTCCTCGGCCGATCTGATGCAACGCAATTTGGAACGGCGCGTCGAAGCGCTATTGCCGCTTCGCAATCCCACGGTGCACGAGCAGGTGTTGAACCAGATCCTCGAAGGCAATCTGAAAGACAACCAGCAGAGCTATCGCCTGCTGGAGGACGGATCGAGCGCGCGCATCTCGCCCGGTGAGGGCGAGGAGCCATTCAACGCGCACCGTTATTTTCTCACCAACCCCAGTCTGTCTGGGCGTGGACAGGGAATGGCGGAGGCGGAGGCCGCCACGCCGCGTCGTAACAGCATGCGCTCCTAAGGCCCGAGCATGAGCGAGGCGAGAAGCGGCATGGCGGGGAGAAACGCGCCAGATCGGTTGCCGGGCGAGCCGGTGGCGATCGTGGACATAGGATCCAACTCCGTTCGCCTGGTCGCCTACGAGACGTTGACGCGCGCACCGACGCCGATCTTCAACGAGAAAGCGTTGTGCGGGCTTGGCCGCGGCGTGGCGACGACCGGCGCTCTGCCGGCCGACGGCGTCGCTAAAGCGCTGGCTGCGCTTCGGCGTTTTGCAAGTCTCTGCCAAGTCATGGGAATTCGCGATGTCCGCGCGCTGGCGACCGCCGCCGTGCGTGACGCCGTCAACGGGCCGCAATTCCTCTGCGAGGCGGAAGCGACGCTGGGCTGCAAGGTCGAGCTGCTTTCGGGCGCACGCGAGGCGCGGCTGGCGGCGCTTGGCGTCGCTTCGTCGATCCATCAGGCGGACGGTCTGGTCGGCGACCTCGGTGGGGGATCGCTGGAACTGACCGAAATCTTCGAGGGGCGGATCGGGCCGGGCGTCACGCTGCCGCTTGGCGGGCTTTCGCTGATGGATACGTCGGAACGGTCGCCCAAGAAGGCCGCGCGGATCGCCCGCGAGGCGCTAACGAAGTCGAACGCGCTGGGCGCTCTCGAAGGCCGCGCCTTTTATGCGGTCGGCGGCACATGGCGCGCGTTGGCTCGGCTGCACATGCGTCAGCGCGACTATCCCATGCATGTGATGCACAATTATATGATCCCCGCGCGCGACGCGCTCGACTTCGTGAGATTAGTCGAGCGTTGTGAAGCGGACTCCCTGAGCGCCATCGAGAGCGTGGCATCGGCGCGTCGGCCCTTGCTCGCTTATGGCGCGGTGGTGATGGAGGAGATCATCCGCATCGCGCAGCCGCGAGAAATCGTGATTTCCGCGCTCGGCGTGCGCGAGGGATTGCTCTACGAGAGCCTTGCCCCGGCCGCCCAGGCGGAAGACCCGCTGCTCGCCGCCGCCAGCCAGTTCAATCAGCTCCGCGCGCGAGCGCCCGAGCACGCTGAAGAGCTATCCGCGTGGCTCGGCGGCTTTTTCGCCTCGACGCATCTCGACGAGACGCCCGACGATGTCCGCTTGCGCCGCGCCGCTTGTCTGCTTTCCGACATTGCCTGGCGCGCGCATCCCGATTATCGCGCGGAGCGGTCGCACGATCTGATCGCCGAAGCGGCCTTGACCGGGCTCGACCATCCCGCTCGCGCGTTCCTTGCGTTAGCCTCCTCCTACCGGCACGTCTCCAGCGAAGGCGAGATCCGTCCCTCTTCGCGCGCGCTGGTCTCCGCCCGCCAGCTCGATCGGGCGCGCATCTTGGGCGCCGCCATGCGCGTCGCGTTTGTTCTGTCGGCGGCGATGCCGGGCGTTCTGCCGCGCACTCCGCTGGTCGCAACCGCCGGCGCGGTCGTTTTGCTGCTGCCCCCGGGCCTTGCTGCGCTGAACGGCGATCGACTGCAGAGCCGCCTCAAGCAATTTGCGAGGCTGATCGGCGGCGATCCCGTAGTCCGCTTAGCAAGCTGAAGTTTCGCGCGACAAGTGACCCGGTAAGGCAAACCTTATATTTACAGTTTTCATGCACGTTACGTCAGCATCCCGACACCCTGGGCGGCGCGATCGGAACGCTGGCATGAAAATCGAAGACGCCCCGGAAACCGGTTCGCTTGCGGACCCGCTGAACCGACGCACGCGCCGGATCCTCGGCCATTTGGTCGCGCTCGACGGCATGTACGGTACGGTGTCC
>JAYTRP010000456.1:0-12205 GCA_043746145.1 Hyphomicrobiales bacterium
TAGACCCGACATCAAAATCGCGCCATCGCGCCTCAGGCCTCCCATCCTGCCCAATCTTAGCCCGAAGTCGAATTGATAGAACCGTCCAACTTGCCGGCGGGTGCGCCACCAGCACAACGCTGGATACCCTGATGAACGCAATTTGCTTACAATTTTCAATAAATACAATAACCCCGCTTTGGGCTTACAAAATATTGTCGCGGTAAGTTCGTCAATAATGGCTGTAGAGGAACTTCCGCCAATGACGATATACCGAACTACTGATTTCATAAACTCGATAGGTGTTAATACTCATCTGTCTTACACAGATGGAAAGTACAACAATGTAAATAATGTCATTGCCGATTTAGAGTACATCGGTGTTGCAAATATTCGCGACAGTCTGGTTAATTCTTCGCATTTCGCAGCCTTTGAAAAGGTTGCGGCGCAGGGGTTCAAATTCACCCTTACGCTTGCGGGACAAACCCAAACAACCACGACCCTTAACTCAGACCTTGCGCTCGCACAAGCGATCATGGCATCGGCGCCCGGTAGCGTGCAGGCCATAGAGGGAGCCAACGAAATCAACAATTGGCCAATTACTTATAATGGGCTTGGTGGAATATCGGGCGCGCTAGCGCTGCAAAGCGATCTTTACAAGGCGGTGCATAGTTCTTCGGCTTTTAGCGGCGTGGCGGTCGACTATCTCACGGGTTACGGGGCGGGCGTCGTTCCAGCAGGCCCAGATCCAGCGACGACAGCGGGCCTGGCCGACTACGATACACAGCATCCCTATCCAAACTCCGGACGCGCACCCGGCGTGCAAATCAGTCCGGCGAGGGCGCTTAGCAATGAATCAAGCGGCGTCATGGGACCTGCAGTCTACACGGAAACTGGATACAGTTCCAATGGAGGAGTAGGCGGCGCTGTCAATCCGGACGTGCAGGCCAAATACACACTCGACCTTCTGTTCGATGCGTTTAAGGACGGCGTCCATCAGACCTACCTGTACGACCTACTCGACGCCTACGCGCCCGGTTCCGTGCAGGGTGACGACGGCTACGGGCTATTCAATGTGGACAATAGCCCCAAACCTGTTGCAACGGCCCTCCACAATTTGATGTCGATCCTCGCCGACAGCGGGAGCAACGCTACAAACTTTGCGGTAGGCTCCTTTAGTCCAACGTTTTCCGGGCTGCCCGCGACGGGCAACGATCTTATTCTGCAAAAGTCCGACGGCGCCTACGACATCGTCCTCTGGGCTGAGCCGCAAATCTGGAACATGGCTGCGGGAATAGAGGTCGCCGCACCTGTAGAGACGGTTACGATCAGCCTCGGCAACGTTTTTCAGCACATATCGGTTTTCGATCCGCTGACGGGCGCCACGCCGATCGAAACCCTGTCCGACTCGCAGACTGTCCAGATACAGATTACGGACCACCCTCTCATTGTCGAAGTTTCCGAGAACCTTTTCGCCGCGGTGACGATCTCCACCATGTCGATCGCCGACATTGCTAGCCTTTCCTCGAGCGGAGTCCACTTCGTCGAGAGTTCAGACACTAGCGTCAGCCTTTCCCTCGCTCAGGCGCTCGCCTTCGTCTCGGCTGGGATCGTGATCTCTGGCCCAACAGCGCTAAGCGTCATCGTCTCAGACAGCGCCGCCAAACTGCAAAGTCTCACCAGCAACCAGATCGCCGCCTTGCACGCAACTGGCGTGACGTCGCTGATTGCCGCTTCAGGAAGCGTCACCTACTCGCCGGCTGCTTCGGCCGCAATCGACTCGGCCTTACTCTCGCTAAGCGGGTCTGCCAACTACTCCGTTACGGAAGACTACCGCGACGGCCACAGCGTGCGCACGCTATTCGCAGCGGCTGGATCCATCATAACAATCCGACACACCAGCGCGGACGGGTCTTACAATACTTACTATGTCGGCTCCGGTGCGTTTCAAGGCACGGCCTACGCCGCGACCGACGACTTTTATTCTCCGTTGGGCGCGCTCCTACGGATAAATTTTGAAAACACCGCAGGAGAGATTTTGGCGGCGAAGTACTTCAGTTCAAACGGCGGCTACACTATTTCGGTTGCGGGCGAGGTCACCGTGGATCGCTCCGTCAGCGCGGACGGGAGCGCCCTGGTCGCTCATGAGAACGTTAACGGACAGTCCAATTCCTCATGGGAACAGGGGTTCGGCGCAAATGGGGTGGAAATGGCGCGCGCGTTCGACAATCTCGACGGGACGGGCAGTATGAAGATCGTGGGTGCCGACCTTTCGGTCGTTGTTTCGAACAAAATCACGTCGGTCTCGAGCTATGCTGACGTTTTCACGTTTGCCACGCACGCGGTCGAAGGACTGTCTCTGCAGAACAGCGGTGAGTCAATAAAATTTTCCGCTGGGTTCGGTATCGAAACATTGTCTGGGTTCGCGGTGGCCGGCGCCGAACAGAGCCACCTTGATCTCGCCGCGCTATTCGGCAGCTTTCAGGAATTGACCACGCATGAGAGCGTATCAGGGCACAATACAGTTATCGCCGATTCCTACGGTGATCGCTTAACCTTGCTCAGTGTCATACCGAGCGCCTTAACAGCCACGCGGACCGGCTTTTGATGTGCCTTGTCACATTCGCGCGTGCATGCGGTGCTTACAGGAGGCAAATACTCGGTAGCGATGTCGAAGCTCAGCTACGCCTGCATTGGATTTCCGCCAGAGGTCACCCGCCAGGCGCTCTGGCTTTACCTCCGCTTCACGCTCGACCTACGCGGCGTCGAGGACTTGCTCGCCGAGCGCTGAATTGCAGTCGAGGAAGGAGAGACTTAACGACAAACAAGAACCCTGATTATCACAACCGGAATAAGGAAACGGGATTGTGCGCGCCGGCCGCAATGGTTTCCCTGGCTTTGTCACATTCGCGCGTGCTTGTGGAGTTCACCGTGTACGCTTAGTGGAAACGGATGCCGAAGCTCAGTTACGCCGGCTATCGCTTCCCGCCAGAGGTCATCCGCCAGGCGATCTGGCTTTATCTCCGCTTTACACTCAGCCTACGCGACGTTGAGGACCTGCTCGCCGAGCGAGGAATTGCAGTGTCCTACGAGACGGTCCGGCGGTGGGTAAACCACTTCGGTCCGATCATTGCGTCGGATTGGCGAAAGCGCCGGCCGAGGCCTCATTCGACTTGGCATCTCGACGAAGTCTTTCTGAAGATCGACGGCCGGATGGTGTACCTCTGGCGCGCTGTGGATGCCGAAGGCGAAGTCCTCGACGTGCTCGTCCGATCCAGACGTGACAAGCACGCTGCGCTGAAACTGATGCGCAAGCTTCTCAAGAAACACGCGATCGTTCCCGAGCGGTTGGTGACGGACAATCTGAGGTCCTACGGAGCCGCCGCTCGTGATCTCGGGGTGGTCCCGCTCGGCTATCGCGTCCAGGATCGGGCACTGCACATCGTCGAGCAACAGGCCGAGCTCGTGCGCGAACTCTCACGACGCTACCTTGAGGTCGGCAGCGTTGTGCGGCTCAAAGAGGTTCTCGATGCGGAAAATGTTCGGCTGCCACTTCGCACCGATGGGACCGGAAAAACAATGGAAGGAGGGCTCATCAGCCGAGGGCATCTCTACAATATCCTCTCTAACCCGATCTATGTCGGACGGCTTGGTCACAAGGGACAGTTTTACGAAGGACAACAGGCGGCGATCGTCGACCTCTCAACTTGGGACGACGTCCAGGGCCGGCTGGCGCAGCACACCCAGCGCAAAACCAAGCTGCCCCAGCAGAAGTCTGAGGCGCTGTTGGCGGGCAAGCTGTTCGACGACCGCGGTCATCGAATGAGCCCGAGCTTTGCGGCCAGGGGCGGGCGGCGCTGGCGTTACTATGTCTCGCAGGCGCTGCAAAAGGGCCGCATGTCCGAGGCGGGATCGCTCGCACGCGTGTCCGCGGCCGAGATCGAAAAGCAGGTTGCGGATGCGATCACGAGCCATCTCGGTGTGTTGCTACGATCGATCGGGACTGGCGAGCAAAACACTCGAGGTGGCGGTCCTGCAGAAGCGGCCGACGAGACAGAGAGCGCTATCCATCACAACGAGATTGCACTCGACACCCTTCGCGACGCCATCGAACGGGTTACGCTCAGCAAGACCGCCATTACGAGTTTGCTCGCCGAATCCGCCACGGGCGAAAGCCTCGATCGAACGCTGACGTTGCTTTGGACGCCGCCGTCAACAAGGAGGCGCCGAGAAATCCACCAAGGCGAGGGCGATCCCGATCCCCTGATCCACCCGATGCGGGTAAAGGCGTGCGAGGGCTTAATCGCAGCCCTGTGCGATGCGCATCGTTGGCTCGACGAACTGCTGAGCGATCCCCGCTGCACCGTTAAGGCGATCGCGGCGCGCGAGGGCAAGACGGAGCGCTCGATCCGGATGACACTCTCGCTCGCCTTCCTGGCGCCTGGGATCGTGGAGGCGGGCGTCGAGGGTCGACTGCCTCGCGGGTTTGGCGTCACGCGTTTGACCGATCTTCCGATGGCGTGGTCGAAGCAATGGACCGCGCAGGGACTCGCCGCGCCGGCATCGACGTAAGCGCATCTGGCCGGAACTATTGCGCCCGAAGCGACTACTCGAACGACGATCATCCCGTCTCGTAGGCTCAGCGACTGCTGGGGTTGGCTGTTGCCACCAATTCGAAGCGCCGGCGCATCACCGGCCTGAGGCGCCATTACTCAGTCCGGGAAACGGAATTTCGTCGACAGAGACTTGAGACTAATTCGGGCGCTTGACCCGGCGAAATAGCGGAAACTGGCGTCGCAGACCGCCGGGGGACAGGCTAACCCGCGGTAATGTCGGTGAGGTCCACGAGAACGGAAATCGCTAGCGACTTTCGGGACTTGCTGGTGGAGCTGAGGGGAATCGAACCCCTGACCTCTGCAGTGCGATTGCAGCGCTCTCCCATCTGAGCTACAGCCCCGTTGCGCGGCTCTTACGTCTGCGCCTCGCGCGTGTCAACGCGTGCTGCGCGCCGAACTGCGGGCGCATCGCTGGTCAATAGGAGCGCCAATGCGCGCGGTGCTGAATATTGTATTTCTTGTGCTCGATCTGTACAAATATGTGATTATCGCCGCCGCGGTCATGTCGTGGCTAATCGCCTTTAATGCGGTGAATGTCCGAAACGATTTCGTTCGCTCGATATGGACCACACTGACGGCCGTGACCGAGCCGCTGCTCATGCGCATTCGGAGATTCCTGCCCAACACGGGCGGCGTCGATATTTCGCCTGTGATTTTGTTTCTGTTGATCCTGCTGATCGAACAGGTGCTCGCCCTGTACGTCTATCCCTACGTGTTCTGACCCGATGACGTCGCCAAAGACCGCCGTTGGCCGATTCTTCGAGGATTTCCACATCGGCGAGACCTTGCGGCATGCGACGCCGCGAACGCTGCGGACGGGCGACGCGTCAATCTATTCGGCCCTTTATGGCTCGCGATTCGCAGCCCAAAGCGCCGAGACGTTCGCTGTGTCGATCGGCTATCCCGCGGCGCCGGTTGACGACTTGCTGACGTTCCATGTCGTGTTCGGCAAAACCGTGCCCGATGTATCGCTCAACGCGATCGCCAATCTCGGTTACGCCGATGGCCGGTTCCTCAGAGCCGTCTACCCCGGCGACACGCTGACTGCGACTTCCGAGGTGATCGGCCTCAAGGAGAATTCGAATCGGCAGAGCGGCGTCGTCTATGTGCGCACGCGCGGCGAAAATCAGCGCGGCGAGAACGTCATCGAATTCGTGCGCTGGGTGATGGTGCGCAAGCGCGACGCAGACGCGCCCGCGCCGGTGTCCGTCATCCCGGAATTGCCAACCATGGTGACCGTGGACGCCCTGGGCGCCGCCTGTCCGTTGATCGTCGACTATGATTTCCAGCTTTCGGGCAGTCCGCACCGCTGGGAGGATTACGCCGAGGGTGAAAAGATAGACCATGTCGACGGTGTGACGGTCGAAGAGTCCGAGCACATGATGGCGACGCGGCTCTATCAGAACACCGCCAAAGTGCATTTTAATCAGTTCAGCGAAGGGCAGGGGCGGTTCGGGCGACGGCTGGTGTACGGTGGCCATGTGATTTCGCTCGCCCGTTCGCTGAGCTTCAACGGTCTCGCCAACGCCTTCCACATCGCAGCGATCAATAGTGGCCGGCACGTCGCGCCGGTGTTCGCCGGCGACACGGTGTTCGCCTGGAGCGAGATCCTCGACACCGCCGAACTTCCTGGCCGCGACGACGATGTCGGCGCCTTGCGCGTACGGCTGGTCGCGGCCAAAAACTGCCCCTGCGCCGACTTCCCTTACAAACAGGGCGACGGCTATCATCCCAACGTCGTGCTCGATCTCGACGTCTGGGTGCTGCTGCCGCGCTGACATGCGGATTCCGACTGACGCCGTGCTGGTGATCGCCGAGGGCGCTGACGACGAACTCGTCGCCGTTTGGCGTGAGGAAAGGCTGCCGACGCTGTCCTTGACAGATGACCCGGCGGCGCTCGGCGCTGCGCTGGAGGCGCTCGGCGCGACGACGATCGTAATATGCGGAGATGGTGCGGAGGCTGCGGCACGGACGGCGGCGGGGATCGGTTACCGCGTGTTTCAGGTAGGCGAAGGGCAGGGCGGCCAGGGCGTCAGCATCGTGCCTAGGGAGTTGGCGCTTGCGGCGGGGCGCTCTGCGCGGGCGCGAGAGCGGTGGAAAGCGGCCAGGGCATTAAAGTAATCGGTTTCGCGTGGAAAATTAGCAACGTTGCGCAAGCCGTTGCTTTGAACCCATGCGCGTTGAGCGGGGCCGAATACCTCACAAAGGTCCTCCGCCGCGACCGAAAACTCGCTGGCGCCAGAGTAAATCTTCCTGGCGATTGCCGTCGTATTCTTGGAGGCGGCAGGTGTAATTTTAACTTCCCGACCGCCGATCGGAGAGGGTGAATTATATTGCCTCCCCTGAAGATGGCAGTCTGGCTTCTCCGATACGGCTGGCAAGCTCATGAAGGGCGTCTACTCGCTTCTCATCGTAGTAGAGCGGTTGCTGGCCGACAACGAGCCCCTGGCGTTGTCTGATTCGCTGACCGGTCTCATGAATCGGCGCTGATTTGATCAACTTGCGAAAGAGCAGTTTAGTACGGAGGCGCCGCAGAATTCCTCAACTCATTTCGCAATTTGCGACGTTGATAATTTTCGCAATATAAATGATCAGCACGGTCATCACGTCGGGGACAATGTGCTCAAAGAATTCGCGAGCGTCCTGCGCCGGGTTGCCAAACCCGATCAAATCGTGACGTGGATCGGCGGGGAAGAATTCGCTATCGCTTTTGTAGGTATGCGGACGGCGGAGGTTGAAGCCACGTGTCAGCATGTACGTCATCGCGTTGCGCGAAAGACGATCCTTGCGTACCTGGTCACGACCTCGATTGGCGTTGCTGAAAGACGATCGGGCGAACCGATGTCACAAACAATCGCCCGCGCCGATCTCGCGTTATATACGGCAAAGCGCGAGGGTAGAAATCGGGTCGTCATGGAACTGCCGGACGCTGCATGCGTCGCAGCGTGAGCAGGCCGATCCAATTGAACTGCATTCGCGACCCAGGCCGATCCTGATTGCTAGATTCCGGCTTGCAGGACCGCGGCATCAGCCAGGATTACGCAGAAAAAGCCAATCGCCGGTATGAAATGCGCTAATCTCTCACGCGCTCGCAGGAGGGTTGCAAGTGCGGCAAGTATCACGAGTGCCAGTCCAACAAGCGCGATGTCGCGCGTGGAGGAAAACAACAGAGCTGCCGCGCCAGTGAGCTCCAGACCTGCAGTCAAGAACCGCCATCCCCTGGGATAGCCCCAGCGCTGAAAGTCTGCTTCCGCGTTGCCGAGGTTGAGGAGGTTGGCGACCCCCGCGCAAGCGAATGCGAGCGCCGCGACGCCGTTCATAATGGCGGCGATGCTCATCGCGTCGCTCCCCCCTGCATCGGAATCGCGCCCATCTGCTGAAATACTTCGAGCAGGTTGAGCTCGTCCCAATGTTCGACAAATAGATTATTTTCGACGCGCCAAATATCAATCGAACGCATGGTGATTTCAGCGCCCGAGGCTGGCACGCCGACGAACGGTCCTGTGTGGCGAGCCCGATAGGTGTAGCGGCCGACGACGCGATCGCCGACGGCGAAGGCGTCCTCGACAGTGACGCGGGTGTCAGAGAGAGTTTCGAACCAGCGCCCCATGAACGCGAGGACGCCCGCGCGTCCGGGCGCGACGGTGGGATTGTGTTGCAGGTAGTCTTCGGAAACGAGTTCCGCGAAGCGGCCAGCGTCATGGCTGTTCATGATGTCAGCGAACAAATGGGCAAGATCGACGGGGTTGCGCATGTCCGATCTCCAGGGTTATAACGCGGTACAACATCGTATCGCATCAAACAGATAAGACGAAAGCGTATCGTATGCAAGCCGTCGATGCTAGAAAATGGCGAGCGGATGATCCACGCAGGCTGCGCATGGCGGAAACGCGCGCTGCTATCCTGCGAGCCGCCCGGCCGGTCATGCTGAGGGACGGGCTAGGCGGGACGACGCTCGATCGGGTCGCGGCCGAAGGGGGCATTGCCAAGATGACCCTCTATCGACACTTTCCCAGCAAGGAGGCGCTATTCCAAGGGCTCGTGACCACCATGTGCCAATACATGCGCGAGGGCTTTGAGAATGCGCCGCTGGCCGATGTGCGTAAATCCGGCGCGGACAGGCTTGCGGACGAGCTGCGCGCTTTCACCTCGGCGTTGATTGAACCGGACGCGCTGGCGCTCTACCGCGTGATTGTTGCCGACGGCTGGCGCTTTCCTGACCTTGCACGGGTATTTGAGCAGTCAGGTATGCGCGTTATTCGGCGGCGAATTGCGGAATTGCTCGAAACGGGCGGATCGCCAGCCGATCGGTCGAAGCAAGTTGCGGCCGAGGTTGTGCATTTCGCGCTAGGCGATGCGTATCAACGCGCGGTGCTGGGCATTGCTGAAGAGGCGGACGGCGAGGCGTTCGCCCGGCAGATCGCGGCGGCGGTGGACTATGCGCTTGGTTGGCAAAGATAGCCAACGCGTCGCCTAGCGCTCTATGCGTCCAATTCTAAGATTTCAGAGACTGCACGAGTGGCAAAGTCAACGCCGGTTCCGATACCCGGCGTTGTAGCTTTAGCAGATCAAATTGGAGACGCTATCACAAGCCGTGCGCTTTGCCGTAAGCAATGCCAGCCTCAACCTCGGCGATCGCTTTCGCAACCAACTGCTTGGCCTTGTTCGCATGGCCGTCTTTGTTCATAGTCACTTTGGCGAGTTCGGCTTGAGCGCCCTGCAACGCCTGCAGCGAACTTTCCATCTGCGGTTGGTCCGCCCGTGCGATGCCGACACCGAGTCCAATGAGCGCGGAAGCGAATGCGATGGCGACCAATCCACCCGTGTTCTTTTGGACGATCGACATCTGATTTTGCCTTTTAATGTTGCTTCGATCAACGCACGCTAGCGTGTTAACTCATACAGGATGTTTTGCTGCATTTTACTGTCATTTGCGATCGCGTGCGCTTGTCATAGCGGAGCTTCCTCATCGATGAATTCATCGCGATATATTTTGAACGTCATTTTCGTTTAACGGCTCTCGACGATCGTGATTTGACGAGCTTAGATCGTCGCGGGACGGCGTTGCTTTTCGTACGCCGCTTACGAGCTTTTCCGCTATCTCAAGGCCGATCAAATGCGAAATCACGAGGGCGAGCTACGGGCCTCTTGCCCAACCATGTTCACCTCATTCTCGTTCCTGCGACCCGATAGGGGTTTAGCGCGGCGCTTGGCGAGACACATCGGCGCTACAGCGTGACCATCAACACGCAGTTTCGCGTCGCCGGCCACCTGTTTAGCAGGGTTGTCTGTGCATTTCCGCGTCAGCTACTAGACTGCTTCACAGCCTAATCCGCCCCGATGTTTTGCTTGTCGGTGACGAACAGGCGAAAATCCTCAAGCGCGGCGAGGCGGTGGTGATTTGCTTCCGTGCGGTAGCGCTCCGAATCCACCACGCCGCAAAAATCGGCGTAGCTGGCGTATTCGACGATCGCGACATCATCCCACCGCGCGCCATCCGGACCAACCAACTTGCCGAGCACCGAACCGAAAAACGTGAGCTTGTAATCGGTGGAAGCGGCGAGCCGTTGGAAACTCGGCAGATAGCGATGATGGTAGGCCTCGCGACCGGAGCAGGGCGCTTCGTCCGGGCGGTCCTGATAGAGCGCCCTATCGCGATATCTTAGTAGATTGAGCATGAAAACTGGCCCGTCTGTCGGGATCTTTTGAGCGGTAGCTTTGAATCCTTCGAGGTCGAGTTCAATGGTTTTCATTCTGTGGTCCTTTTACATCGGCGTTCAGCGCCGCTCCGATGCTCATAAAATAAACCCCGCCACGCCTCGATTGTAGTCGCGAACGCGCCATGACAGTATGGACAGATTGTCCACAATGGTGTTGCCGATGGATATCTCCGGGCTCCGCGCTTTTGTATCCGTCATCGAAGCCGGCTCGTTTGCCGAAGCCGCGCGGCGCGCGGGCACGACGACATCCGCAATGTCGAAGTCGATCGCGCGATTCGAGCGCACGCACGGGGTGCGCCTTCTCCATCGCACGACCCATTCGATCGCGCTGACGGATGAAGGCGACCGACTCGTGGACGAAGCCAAACTCCTGTTCGAAAATCTCGAAAAGGTTGAAGCTTCGCTCGCCGACATCGCGACGGGTCGAGGGGCGGGGCGCGTGCGGATCACAGCGCCGGCGTCGTTTGCGCGCGCTTGCATAATGCCGCGATTGCCAGATTTCTTGCGAGACAATCCAACCCTTCAGATCGAGATAAAGTTTCGCAACGAGATTCTTGATTTGGCGGCGGAAGGAGTGGACTTGGCGATCCGATCTGGAACCTTGAACCGCTTGCCCGGCCATCAAGCGCGAAAGCTATTCACGTTTCCCTGGATCGCCTGCGCTTCCCCTGCCTACCTCGCCGCGCGTGGGACGCCTACATCGCCGGACGACCTCGCCAAACACGCACATATCGGATTCCGCAACCCGGCCACCGGCCAAGTTTTGTCGTGGCGCTTCGCGAATTTGGTTGGAAAGACCATTGTGCGATTCACACCGAAGGCGACCCACATTTTCGACGACGCCCATTCCTCAGTAAGTTTGGTGCGCGAAGGATTTGGTATCGGCTGGGGGCCGGCGTGGATCGTTGCGGAAGAGCTGAAGCACGGCCGGCTCGTCGAAATATTGAGAGACCGCCGCGTCCCGGAGGAACCGCTTTGGATGGTGCGCACCTCGAGCCGACAAGCGCCGCAGCGGACGCTTCGGACGATTAGGTTTATTGAATCGTTGAATTCGACGTGGACATTTTGAAATCGTTGTCGCGGCTGGCATTACATGGCGCGATATTCGGTTAGATCGCGAAACTCAGTTAGATGCTGATCCGCTTCCACCCATCGCGGGCCTCGCGGTGGGCCTCTCTCAAAAAGTTGCAGCATCGCAAGGTTCGAGAGGTTCAGAATCAAGCAGACCGTGCGAAACGCGGGCGGTCCAACTATTGACGCGCAGTTCGGCTGCGCTATTGAGACCTGTGATCAGTCAGAGCGCGAAAAATTCGCGGCAGGACGGCCTCTAGACGATATTTTTCGGCTATCTCGCGAGTCTTCGCACAGTCTGCATACAATCTGCTCGCGCGGAATCGTGCCGGAAATCGGGCAGTTCTGAGAAGGTGCAATCAGAGCCGTTCAACGCGGCTGAAGGCCTTGGCAACCCTGTCGAGGAGGAGAGCACTAGCGGTCTGAATCTCCCACCATGAGCTGTCGAAAGCTACGACAATGACATACGGCATAACCGCTTGGTTGCCTTCATATCCCTTAAATTCACCCCAGATGACCTGCTGCACGGTTTCGGCAATCTGAGCGAGGCGGCTGCCGGTAACGCGCTCGCCGGACTTGACCAGCTCTTCTAATGCCGCGGCGCCTTCCCCCGTTGCGTCGAAGGCTACGCCCCGAGAGGCTACGTCGCCTATGGTCCAATGTAGCGCGACACCGCGCGCCCCGAGGGCGCTTAGGATTTCTTTTAGATCGAAAGCGAGGAAATCGCCTTCGTGGGGATGAAGCCGGATTGCAGGCACGCCTATTTCTGTGTTCATCGTGCGATTGTGCCATTGGGCGGCGCTCGCCGCCAGCCGAGCA
>JAYTRP010000457.1:0-12139 GCA_043746145.1 Hyphomicrobiales bacterium
AAAAAATGCGCCTTTTTCAATAGCGCGCGCGAAATCAAAAAGGCAGCCGTCCGAAAATGACATAACTCACACAACTATGCCGATGGGCATGGGAACTACGTCGAGAAATAAAGCTTCCCGACTCCCTTATGAGTCAACTAAATTATAGTACAAAATAGACAATGCAGAACTATACGACAAATATAATGTGATAATAGACACTCACAACTATGGGTCAATGTTGATTTGCCGACGTGATTTCTGAGCACGATGCGGCTGATGGGAAAGGACCACGTTGTCGAAACATCTTCTTCGAAAATTATATTTCCTAATTATTTCTGAATTGTGGAACATGCCGATGCGCCACCGTAGTCCTGTCGGCTTTTTTACTTGAAGCAACAATCATGACCGCGAGCGCCGCCGCCAACGTCGCACCCGATACCGATACCGATATTGATCCGCAGGTCAGCTCATTCCTGGTGCAGATCAACAAGGATGCGAGCCCCTTCTGGGAATTGCCGCAACCCAAGCCCCAGCAGATAATCACGGGGCTGCAGAACATGACGCCTGTTGATATGTCGGGCGCAACCACAATCGAAAAGTCGATCACCTATCAAGGCCGGACTGTGAAGCTCTACGTCATGACGCCAGAGCATATGGCCGGCAAATCGGGAGTTCTCCTGTTTATTCAGGGCGGCGTTTGGATTGTCGGCAACTTCGACAATCATAAGCGGTTGCTGCGCGACCTGGTTGTAGGCTCTGGCCAGGTGGGCGTATTTGTCGAATATACTTCGCTGCCGGACGCCAAGTTTCCGACGCAGCCGGAGGAATGCTATGCTGCGCTGAAGTGGATCGCCGAACATGCCGTTGAGTTCGGCGCCGACGGCAGCCGCATCGCGGTATCGGGCAATTCGGTTGGCGGCAACATGTCTGCTGCCCTGACGCTGATGGCGAAGGATCGAAACGGTCCGAAGATCAGCTATCGGGCGCTGCTTATCCCCGCGACCGACGCGAGCGTCGATAAGGCCTCGTATCACGCGTTCGGCAAGGATCGATCTCAGTCACGCGGATTCATGAAATATGGCTGGGACTTGTATGCGACTGACGAGAAGACACGGGACAACCCGTACGTCTCGCCACTGCGCGCAAGCAAAGAGGAGCTCACCGGGTTACAGTCGGCACTCGTCATAACCGCAGGCACTCGTCATAACCGCTGACAACGATCCGCTCCGTGATGAGGGTGAGGCCTATGCTGGGAAGTTGAAGGAGGCCGGGGTCGACGTGACTGCTGTCCGCTACAATGGCACGATTCACGACTTCGTTCTCCTCAACGCGCTTCGAAGCCTTCCTTCCACGCAAAGCGCTGTTCAGCTCGCCAGCGAGGGCATCCGAAATCACATTGATAAATGATCGGAGCAGCGGATGATTTCCTCAACGAAGTGATCCGTTGAACTCGTAACCAGCCTGAGATTGCTGGTTTTGCGGCGAAACTGCTGGGACGCTATTTGACTTCGCCCCCTACCGAGCTTAACAGTCCCGCTTCATCGAAAAGGCTTTAGCCTCGTCGATCAGCCGACTATTCCCCGGGAATAGCGGTCACCGTCCGGCGGCGCATTGGCGCTCCCGGGCGCGATTGTCGTTGCTTTTAGCTGAACCGGAACCCTGGAGCGAACCATGTTCGAGAGCCTTTCAGAAAAGCTCTCCGGCATTTTAGACAAGCTGACCGGCCGCGGCGCCCTCTCGGAAGAGGATGTTTCGGCGGCGATGCGCGAAGTGCGGCGTGCGCTGTTAGAGGCGGACGTGGCGCTTGACGTGGTGCGCTCGTTCATCGATCGGACGCGCACCAAGGCGATCGGCGCGACCGTGGTCAAATCGATCAAGCCGGGCCAGATGGTCGTCAAGATCGTGCACGACTCGTTGGTCGAGATGCTCGGCGCCGAGAACGAGCCGATCGACCTCAACGCGCCGGCTCCCGTCGCAATCATGCTGGTCGGGCTGCAGGGCGCGGGCAAGACCACTACCGCGGCGAAGATCGCCAAACGCCTGACCGAGCGCCAGAAGCGGCGCGTGCTGATGGCCTCGCTCGACGTCAAGCGCCCAGCCGCGCAGGAGCAGCTCGCGGTGCTGGGGCGGCAGGTCGGCGTCGACACGCTGCCGATCGTCGTGGGGGAAAACCCGATCCAGATCGCGCGCCGGGCCGAGAGCGTGGCTCGGCTGCAGGGTTACGACGTGGTGATGTTCGACACGGCGGGACGCACGCATATCGACGAACCGCTGATGGCGGAAATGGCGGAAATTCGCGATGCTGTCAGGCCGCACGAAATCCTGCTGGTCGCCGACTCGCTGACCGGCCAGGACGCGGTCAATCTGGCGAAGAGCTTCAACGAGCGCGTCGGCGTAACCGGCATCGTGCTGACCCGCGCCGATGGCGACGGGCGCGGCGGCGCGGCGCTGTCGATGCGCGCGGTGACGGGCAAGCCGATCAAGCTGCTCGGCGTCGGCGAGAAGATGGACGCGCTGGAGGACTTTCATCCTCGCCGGCTCGCCGACCGCATCCTGGGCATGGGCGACATCGTCAGCCTCGTCGAAAAGGCGTCCGAACAGATCGATATGGCTCAGGCGGCCAAGATGGCCGAGAAGATGCGCAAGGGCGTCTTCGACCTGAACGACCTTTCCGACCAACTCGCGCAGATCGAAAAGCTCGGCGGCATGGGCGGCATCATGGGCATGCTGCCCGGCATGGCGAAAATGAAAGATCAGATCGCCGGACAGATGGACGACAAAGTCATCACCCGCCAGCGCGCTATCATCTCTTCGATGAGCGCGAAGGAGCGGCGCAACCCGCACTTGCTGGTCGATGACGCGCGCAAGGCGTCGCGCAAGAAGCGCATCGCCTCGGGCGCCGGCGTACAGGTCGAGGCGGTCAACAAGCTGCTGAAGCAACATCGGCAGATGGCCGACATGATGAAAATGATGGGTGGCAAGGGTGGCCGTGGCATGATGGGCAAGCTCGGCCAGATGATGGGCATGGGCGCCGGCACGCCAATGCCCAGCGCCGAGCAGATCGAGGCGATGCAACAACAGCTTGGCGGCGGCGGCGGCCCGCCGCCTGGCGCCCCTGGCCTACCCTCCGCGCCGCCGCCCGGCGCCTTCAACCTTCCCCCGCAATTTCCCGGTTTAGGCGGCGGCGTTCCCAAGCTGCCGGGCCTGGGCGGTGGCGGCTTCAAACCGTTCGGCGGCAAGAAAAAATAGACTTACCCTTCACATCCAGTTCGTTGGACCCATCTTCTCCCGCGAGGCGCGGTAGAGGTTTAATCACCAAAGGAAATCTTATGTCTTTGAAAATTCGCCTATCCCGAGCCGGCGCTAAAAAGCGGCCATTTTATCGCATCGTCGTCGCCGACGCCCGCATGCCGCGCGACGGTCGCTTCGTTGAGAAGATCGGCACGTTCGATCCGCTGAAGGCGAAGGACGACGCGACCCGGATCATGCTCGACGTCGAAAAGGCGAAGGATTGGATGTCGAAGGGCGCTCAGCCGACTGACCGCGTGCTGCGTCTGCTCGACAAGCTCGGCGTCGCCAAGCGCGAACCGCAGAACAACCCGGAAAAGGCCAAGCCGAAGAAGAAGGCTCAGGAGCGCACCGCCGCCGCTGAAAAGGCCGCCGCGACCGCCGCTGCTGCTGCCGCTGCTGCTGAGTAACATTCGGGCGTGGCCGATCCTCGTCGCCTGATTGCGCTCGGAGTTTTCGGCGCGCCACAGGGCGTAAAAGGCGAATTGCGCGTAAAATCCTACGCGCAAAAGCCGGCCGATATTGCGGCCTATGGGCCGTTGACCGACGCGCGCGGTGAGCGCCGTTTTGCGCTGAGCATCGTTCGCCCGCTCAAGGACGACATGTTGGTCGGCAGGCTTGCGGGCGTCGCCACGCGCGAAGCCGCCGCCGAACTGACAGGGGTCGAGCTTTTCGCGCGCCGCGATCAATTGCCGGCGCCTGTCGAGGACGAGTTCTATTACGACGATCTCGTCGGCTTGAGCGCGGTTACGCGCGAGGGCGTCGTGATTGGTCGCGTGGTCGCGGTGACGAGTTACGGCGCGGGCGATATTCTGGAAATTGCTGGAGCTGACGGGGCGACGATGCTGTTGCCATTCAGTAAGGCGATCGTTCCGGAGATTGACTTTACGGGCGAGAGGCTGGTCGTCGAGCCGCCTGCCGAGATTGAGGGCGAGGCTGCGCCGGGCGAAGCCTGAGATGCGGGAGCGGCGCTTATTTCAGCGCGGCCTGCGCCGACATCGCTGGGGAATGAAGCGACCCCGGGGTGACAGAGCGCATCCATTTCCCTTTCTGAAAGCGGTAGCGTGACTGCCCTTGGGTCGCCACGCTACGCTCGCGATCACGGACGAGGGGGTGGTTAAGCGGCAATTAGCGGCTTAGATCAGCGGGTATGAGGCCGGCGACCGCGTCACGGCCCCTGGATTGCCTCGCCTTTGGCTTGCAATGATGGCGATGCTGTCGCCGCCATGAAATAATTAACCGACATATCCGCCGAGAGCTTCCACGCGCGCCTTGGCGGATCATAGACAACGCCGCGCCGCGCCGTGACCTTGAACCCGACGGCGCGCAGCTTGGCCATCAGTTCGATCGGCGTCACAAACTGCTCCCAGCGATGCGTTCCGCGCGGCAGCCAGCGCAACACATATTCCGCGCCGACGATCGCCAGGGCGAAACTTTTGGCGGTCCGGTTCAGGGTCGAAAATGCGATCATGCCGCCGGGCTTTACTAACCCGCAGGCCGCGGCGACGAAGCCGCCGACGTCAGCCACATGCTCGACGACTTCGAACGCCACGACCACGTCGAACTGGCGACCCTCGCGCGCAAGGTCCTCGACCGTTCCTGCGCGATAGACTAGCTCGGCGCCCGTCTCCTCGGCATGCGCGCGCGCCGCCGCGATCGCGGCCGGGGCCGGATCGAGACCTGTCACCTCAGCGCCCATGCGCGAAAGCGGCTCAGCCAGCAGGCCCGCGCCGCAACCAATGTCGAGCACGCTGACGCCCTCGAGCGGCTCACCGCCGGTGGTGCTAAAGTGACGTCCGACAATATCGCGCAGCCAGCCAATCCGCGTCGGGTTCAGCTGGTGGAGCGGCGCCATGGGGCCTTTTGGGTCCCACCATTGCTCCGCCATCGCGTCAAAGCGCGAAACCTCGTCGGCGATCACATGGGTCGTTGAACTCATTCAAAGCCCTCTTCCAAAGCCCTCTTCCCTGAGCGTTGACCGCCCTGGAACCTCCCTCTATACGCCGCGCGACTTCGCGGCGCGAGCCTGCGAAACCGAAAGCAAGGATTTATGGCGCGTCTGGTTCTTAAATTTGGCGGCACCAGCGTCGCCAATGTCGATCGCATTCGCAACGCCGCGCGCCACGTCAAACGCGAGGTCGAAGCTGGCCACGAAGTCGCGGTCGTCGTCTCGGCGATGTCAGGCAAGACCAACGAACTCGTGGGTTGGTGCCAAGAGGCCGCACCGCTCTACGATCCGGCCGAATATGACGCCGTCGTCGCATCGGGCGAACTGGTCACCGCGGGCCTGATGGCGATCGTGCTCAAGGGCCAAGGCCTCGACGCACGCTCTTGGGCTGGGTGGCAAATCCCGCTCATGACCGACGACGCGCACGGCGCCGCGCGCATTGCCGGGATCGAGGCGAGCGGGATCGTCGAAGGCTTCGCGCGCGGTCAAATCGCCGTCGTTGCAGGGTTTCAGGGCATCAATGTCGAGAGCCGTCGCGTGACGACGCTGGGGCGCGGCGGATCGGACACCTCGGCGGTTGCGCTCGCCGCGGCGCTGCACGCGGATCGCTGCGACATCTACACCGACGTCGACGGCGTCTACACGACGGACCCGCGCATCGTCCCGAAGGCGCGTCGGCTCGACAAGATTGCTTTCGAGGAAATGTTAGAAATGGCGTCTCTGGGCGCCAAAGTGCTGCAAGTGCGCTCGGTCGAAGTCGCCATGGTGCATAAGGTGAAGCTCTGCGTCCGGTCGTCGTTCGACGATCCCGCCGAGCCCAAACTTGGCACCCTGATCTGCGACGAGGAGGATATCGTGGAACATCCAGTCGTCAGCGGCATCGCCTTTTCGCGCGACGAAGCACAAATTACCTTGCGCAAGGTGGCGGACAAGCCCGGCGTCGCGGCGGCGATCTTCGGCCCGTTGGCGGACGCCAGCATCAACGTCGACATGATCATCCAGGTCGTCTCGGACGACGCGAAGACCACCGACATAACCTTCACCGTGCCAACCGCCGAGTTCAAGCGCGCCATGGCGATCCTTGAGGACCGGGCGCGAGAGATCGGCTACGGCGCGCTGCATGGCGCGAAGGACGTCGTGAAAGTCTCGGCGATTGGGGTGGGCATGCGCTCGCATCACGGCGTCGCCGCGCGGGCGTTCCAGGCGCTGGCGGAAAAGGGGATCAACATCCGCGCGATCACGACGTCGGAGATCAAGTTCTCCGTGCTGATCGACGAAGTCTACACCGAACTTGCAGTTCGGACCCTGCACACGCTCTATGGGCTCGACAAGACGATCTAGCGCGCCCTGGCGCCCACAAGATGCTCGATTCAACTTGAGTGAATCGACATCAGCCTTTTATTTTGCATGCGCGTTCTGCTAATAATCTCCATACGGAAACGGTGGGCGTACCTCGTCTATTGTTCGCGTTGGGGGGTCAATTTGTGAAATAAGAGTCTTGCCGAGTTTATCGGCACATTCGCGCAGGTCTTTTTTGGCTGCGGCGCGGCCGTCATCGGCGGCATGGGAACGGGCGCCACGGCGTTCGACCTGCTCGGTATCGCTGCAGCTTTCGGTCTCGCGATCGTCGCAATGGACTATGGCATGATCGGGGTCGCCTCCAATCCGAAGGCGGTCGCGGAACTCTGGCTGTTCATCATTGACCCGCTGCTTGGCGGCGGCGCCGCAGGCTGGATGTTCAAGAATGTATTCAGCGCCGCTTCGAGCGCCTCGAAGGCTGCTGTGATACCCGCGAAGGCTTGAAGCAGCGCGCTGATCGGAGGCCAAGCTAAGGCACTTGGCCTTCCGCTGCCTGGCGCGTAAGGTTCCTGCTAAATGAAGGGGCTCTCAAACCTCCGGACCTTCCGGGCGTCGGGAGTCCTGCCCGCTGACAGGAGCGCGCTTTGAAACGATATGTTGTCATTCATGCCATTGCTTTGACGGCGGCTTTCGCCGGGCTCGTTACGATGCCCGTCGCTGCTGAGGACATGAAAATGTCCGGCAAACCGTCGCCGATATCGGCGAGCCCATCCGACAAAGCGTTCGCCAACTCGATGTCGACGATGATGAAAAACATGAACGTGAAGCCGACCGGCAAGCCGGATAAGGACTTTGTGCTGATGATGATGCCGCATCATCAAGGCGCCATCGATATGGCGAAGGTCGAACTGCAATACGGGACCGACCCCGAGTTACGCCAGCTCGCGACCGACGTTGTCACCGCGCAGGAAAAGGAAATCGCCGAGATGAAGGCTTGGTTGGCGAAGAACGGGCAGTAGCTTCGGCCAGACCGGCAGGCTCTACGCCTCGGGAAGATGCCGCGCCAACGCTTCGAGCACCGCCATGCGCACCGCGACACCCATTTCCACCTGTTCGCGGATCAGCGACTGCGCGCCATCGGCGACCAGAGAATCGATCTCGACGCCCCGGTTCATCGGGCCAGGATGCATCACCAGCGCGCCGGGCTTGGCATAGGCGAGCTTTTCGGAATCGAGCCCGAAATAGCGGAAATATTCCTTGGTCGACGGGATGAACGCGCCCGCCATGCGTTCGCGCTGAAGCCGCAGCATCATCACCACATCGGCGCCGGCAAGGCCCGACTTCATATCGCGATAGACTTCCACGCCCATCTGCTCGACGCTCGGCGGCAGCAAGGTCGAGGGCGCGACGACGCGCACGATCGCCCCGAGCGCGCTGAGCGCGATCATGTTGGAGCGCGCCACGCGGCTGTGCAGGATATCGCCGCAGATTGCGACCGTCAGCCCCTCGATGCGGCCGAGATTGCGCCGGATCGTCAGCGCATCGAGCAACGCCTGCGTGGGGTGCTCATGCGCGCCATCGCCTGCGTTGACGACGGCGCAATCGACCTTGCGCGCCAGCAGATGCACCGCGCCGGCCTGATGATGGCGCACGACGATGATGTCGGGATGCATCGCGTTCAGCGTGATCGCAGTGTCGATTAGCGTCTCGCCTTTCTTCACGCTGGAATTGGCGACCGCCATGTTCAACACATCGGCGCCGAGCCGCTTGCCCGCGAGTTCGAACGACGATTGCGTGCGGGTTGAGGCTTCGAAGAACAGGTTGATCAGCGTGCGCCCTCGCAAGGTGGCGCGCTTTTTCTCGACTTGGCGGGAGATGCTCACAGCCTCATCGGCGAGATCGAGCAGGCTCTCGATTTCGGGGCGCGAAAGGCCCTCGATGCCTAGCAGGTGGCGACGGGCGAAAGCGTAAGGGGTGTTCATCGAAGCCCGACCGTATAGGCCCGGGCTCACAGCGGGGCAAATAGTTTGTCCAGCGCGGCTGGTCTCAGGAACAGATGAGAAAGCGGCGATAGACCCAGCCGAGTTCGTCGCCATTCGCCGCGAGGATATAGACCCAGGGCTTGCCATGTCCGTCCGCGCCATACCGATCGATGAAGACGCTGTCTCCGTTCCCGATCGTGCCGGTGACATGCATCTCCAGGTCGCGAATGTTGAGCGGCGTTCCCGTGGGATCGGTGACGATGCAGGTCTCACGCGCTAGGGCCGGCGCCGCAAAAGCCAGCAGGCAAACCGTGGCGATTATCAACCTAGCCAAAACCATGTCGCTCCCCCCGACCCCTCACGGCGCTATTTATTTAACCGCTCGCGCATTTCCTTGCCCGTTTTGAAAAACGGCGCCAGCTTTTCCGTCACCGGAACTTTGTCGCCGGTGCGCGGATTGCGGCCCGTACGGGCCTGCCTTTGCTTAGTTGAGAACGCCCCGAAGCCGCGCAATTCGACGCGATCTCCGCGTGCGAGCGCGTCCGTGATTCCCCCCAGAATCGCGTCGACGATATTCTCGATATCGCGCTGGTAGAGGTGCGGGCTACGCGCCGCTAGCCGCTGCACCAGTTCCGACTTTATCACGACGCGGCCCCTCGACTCTAAGAGTGTCCCAAACGAACCCTCACAAATACCAGACGTTCATTGCCAAATAGATAGCAAGCCGTCAATTGAACTCAGTCCGGCGTATTGACCGCCGAGCAAGGCTTGCGCCACATTCCGCAAGCCGAATGCACTTGCGAGGTCAGCGGCGAGGCTGGTCAGGCGCCAGCCCGAAAATCCCGGCTTCGGGGTCCAGTCGCGCACCTTCAAATCCTTGGCCACGCCCTTGGCGCTTTGCAGCCATTCCACGGCGTCCCGCTCGCCGCCGATCGCGTCCGCTAGCTTCAACGGCAGGCTTTGACGCCCGGTGAACACGCGCCCGTCGTCCACTTTCGCGAGTTCGTCGTCGCTCATGTGCCGCCGCTCTTTCACGAGATCCTTGAACCACGCGTAGGAATCCGCAACCAGCGCCGCTGTCGCCGCCCTCGCCTCCTCGCTGGTCGGCTCCATCCCGTTGGGCGCGGCCTTTAGCGGCGACGATTTAATGGATTCGAGCTTGACCCCCACCTTGTCCATGAGGCCGGTGAAATTCGGGAACTGGACCAGCACGCCGATCGAGCCAATCAACGTCGTGTCGTGCACCAGGATGCGGTCGGCGGCGAGCGCTGCGATATAGGCGCCCGAGGCGCCGAGCGCTCCCACGGTCGCGACGACAGGTTTCTTGGCGGCCAGACGCCGGATTTCCTGGTAGAGAAGCTCAGAGCCTTCGGTCGTTCCTCCGGGGCTGTCGATCGTCAGGATCGCGGCCACCGCGTTGGAATCGGCGATATCGCGAATGCGACGCAACGTATCCTCATCGCCGACGATCACGCCGGAGATCGCAAACTTGGCGATATGCGGCCCGCCGGCGCCGGCAATGCCGACAAAGCGGAACCCAAGCGCGACAATCGCGATGGCTAAAGCGACGAAGGCCGCCGCGCGCCAGAACGTGAGCGCGCGCCCAAGGCGACGACGATCGAGAAGATAATCCGCGGAAAGCGACAAGGCGCCCCTTTCGCCGAAGCCAGCGAAATCGCCGCCCGGCAGGTCTCATGTCAGAGAGTAGACTCGTAAGGTTCGCAGCGCGCCGGTGCAAGTTCGCGGCGCCACAGCGTCGCCAAATCCGCGCGGTGTGACGATTTTACCTCACGCGAACCGGTTCGGGGCAAACTGGCCCGTCTTGCGAAAGCGCGTGAGATAACTCGGCAGGATCCCCTCGGCGCTCTGCGCCTCGATGCCCAGCCCCGCAAGCGTGCGCCCTTCCGCTATCGCCTGAGCCGACACCACATTGTCCGACCGCAAAAGATCGATCTGGTCGCGCGTCGTGGTCAGCGCTTTTGGGAAAGCGCCAAACGTGACCGCACTTGCGATCTCCGTCCCCTGCGCGAGAAGGCGCGAAAGGCCAAAGGGCAAAGGCGCCAGCATGCGGCGACGCTCGGCGATTCGTAGCGCGAGCGCCATCGCCTCGCGCAGCGTCATCACGTCGGGTCCGCCAAGCTCGTAGACTTTGCCGGCGCTGGCGCGGCCGTCGATCGCGCAAGCCGCGGCGAGCGCGACGTCGCCGACATAGACCGGCTGCAAGCGCGACGCTCCGCCGCCAAACACCGGCAGCACCGGCATCACGCGGGCGAGTTCCGCGAAACGGTTGAAGAACTCGTCCTCCGGGCCAAACACGACGGACGGGCGCAGCATGATCACATCGGGGAACGCGGCGCGGGTCTCCTCCTCGCCCCGGCCTTTGCTTGCGATATAGGCATTGGCGGAATCGGCGTCCGATCCTATGCCGGAAATCATCACCAGCCCGGAAGCTCCGTGTTCGCGCGCGGCTTTTGCGATCTCGGCGGCGCCGAGGGCGTGCACGGCGGAATAGCTCTGGCGGCCGCTTTCGCGCTTCACTCCGATGGCGTTGACGACGATGTCGGCGCCCTCGACCGCTGCGGCGACCGATCGGGGATAGCGCACATTGGCCTGAACCGGCGTCACCTGCCCGACCGTTCCGAGCGGCCGCAGAAACCCCGCGAGATCGGGCCGACGCACCGCCGCCCGCACCCGCCAGCCGCGTTGCACGAAGGCGCGGGCGATATAGCGGCCTATAAAACCAGACCCGCCGAAAATGGTTACGAGATGGTCGCCGGGATATGGATATTCGGCCACGGAGTCGCCCCTCGCAAGATCGCTTTTCGCGTTTCTCAGATAGGCGAAGGCGGACCCTGTGTATAGGCCGCACTTTGTCGCGCGCGATCGTGTTCTTCTCTTGTGCTAAGTCAACGGCGCGATAGAGCGCGCGCGCCAAAACCACGATTGCGTGACAGTGGCCTTTGCCTCGCTGCTGGGCTAGGGAAAGCTCAGAAAAGACAAAGCTCGCAAAAGACAAAGCTTGCGAACGATTTGGACGCAACGTCGTTGATGCACTTGAACGAAGCCGCGCGAGCGGAAACAATAGCCGCCGGGGTGGCGCTCGGCGGAAAGTCGCTCGTTCTCGTCGGCATGATGGGCGCGGGCAAGACGTCGGTCGGACGCAAGCTCGCGCAGCGGCTCGGCCTTGCATTCGTCGACACCGACGCGGAGATCGAGGCCGGCGCGCGCATGACAGTCCCGGAAATTTTCGAGCGGTTCGGCGAAGCCTATTTCCGCGACGGCGAGCGCAAGGTGATCGCACGGCTGCTCGACGGGGAGCCCAAGGTGCTCGCCACCGGCGGGGGCGCCTTCATGAATCCGCAGACGCGCGCGCGAATCGCCGCCTCTGGTATTTCGGTATGGTTGAAGCCGGAATTCGACGTGCTACTGCGCCGCGTGCGCAAACGCTCGAACCGGCCGCTGCTGCAAACCGCCGATCCCGAGGCGACGCTTCGTCGGTTGCTCGATGAACGCAGCCCGGCTTACGCGCTCGCCGACATCACGATCGAGTCTCGGGAAAGCCCGCACGAATCGGTGGTGGACGCGGTGCTCGAGGGATTACGGCGGCGCGCTCGCGAGCTTCCGCCGGAGCCTGCGACAC
>JAYTRP010000458.1:0-12080 GCA_043746145.1 Hyphomicrobiales bacterium
TTTTGCTGCGGGGGCGATCCGTCGCGGACATTGGCGACGTCGCGGATCAGCACGGGACTCCCGTGCACAACCTTGATCGGGATGTTGTTGAACTCGTCGATCTTGGCAGGGGTGACGTTGAGCTTGATCGGATATTGCATGTCGCCGATCTTGGCCAAGCCCGAAGGCTCGATCGGATTTTCCCCGGAAATCGCGTTGACAACATCATTCGGGGTCATCCCGCTCGCAGTGAGCGCATCAAGATCGAGATCGACCATGATTTGCCGCCGCGCGCCGCCGTAAAGGGATGGCAGGGTCGAGCCGGGAACCTGGGCGAGCGTCTGGCGGATACGGTATTGCGCGAAATCATAGACCTGAGCCAAGCTCTGGCTCGCCGAGGTCAGCGCAAGCTGAATGACAGCGACGGACGAGGCGGCGAACTGCATGACGACGGGCGGCTGAATACCGGGCGGCATCGCAGCGCGGATCGAATTGCTGACGGCGGTGACCTGCGTAACGGCGAGGTCGATGGTGACGTTCTCCTGGAAGTAGAGGTGCTCGATCGTCACGCCCTGCGGCGTTGTGCTCTCCATTCGGCTGATGCCGTCAACGTTGTTGGAAAATGCAAACTCGCTATAGGTCGTGATGCGCGAGGCCATGTCCACGGTGTTGAGGCCGGTGTACGTCCACACCACGACAACCACGGGAATGTTGACGTTGGGCAGCACGTCCTTGCTCGCGACAATGCTCGCGCCAACGCCGGCCATCAGGATCAGAATAGACAGGATGTAAAAGGTCAGCCGGAACTTTAGCGCAAATTTCACCAGACCCATGCGTCGACACTCCGCGACAACGAGTTCGTCACGCGGATTGGGCGTATTCGTTGCTTAGTCCTCGTAAGGCCCCAAACTCGCGAGCAAGCCCGGTGTTCGTGCGACAGGGTGACGCGCCAGAGGCTTATGCTCTCAAAATGCCATCGTGCGCTTCAGCGCTCGCGGTGGCTTGGCTTCAGCAGTCCATCCACGAACACATCCACCAGTCGCATCACCGTGGCTTGCCAACCCGGCTGATCGTGCATGTAAGACATGCCGACGATGGCGCGGAGGATATCTTCGGGGCGAATGTCGGTTCGGATCGCGCCTTCGGCGGCGGCGCGCTCGATCAGTCCGGCGATCGCCGCAGTCAGGCGTTCCGAGGAATAGGCCGATAGCTCCTTGTTGTAGGCGGCCAGTGCGAGCGCCGTAGCCATGCCCTTCTTGGTCGCGATAAACTCGACGTTCGACCGCAACCAGCGCCGCAGCGCGTCGGCCGGCGAGGCCTCAATCTTCAACTGTTCGGCAAGCTCCGCGAGATGCTCGACCTCGCGCCGGTAGACTGCCTCGAACAAGGCCTCGCGGGTCGGGAAATGCCGATAGAGCGTGCCGATCCCAACGCCTGCGCGTTTGGCGACCTCTTCGAGGCTCGCGCCCGCGCCACCCACGCTGAACACCGCCTTAGCCGCCTCGAGCAACCGGTCGCGATTGCGCGCGGCGTCGGCTCGAGGCTTTCGAGCAGCTATCACGACTGTTTTATTGTCACTCGCCAGCATGATGACGCCAGTATAATCCCACGGCTTGCAAAACGGAGGCGGCCTCCGTATATCATACCTATCAGCGCCAAGGCGCTTTGTAGATTTCCTCGAATGACCCCGAGCCGAACCGCCAGCGGAAGACCAATTTCTCCCGCAGCGCGTCGGCGCTAATCTCCATCGGAGCTTTGCATGAGCATACCGATTTCGCTCACCATAAACGGCGCAGCGCGACAAGTCGTTATCGATGATCCGCGCGTGACGTTGCTCGACCTCTTGCGCGAACGTCTCGATCTTACCGGAACCAAGAAGGGCTGCGACCGTGGCCAGTGCGGCGCCTGTACGGTTATCGTCGACGATCGCAGGGTCAATTCCTGCCTCGTTTTGGCGGCGACCTGCGATGGCGCTGACATTCTCACCATTGAGGGCCTCGCTCGCGGCGATCTTCTCCACCCGGTCCAGGCTGCGTTCATCGAGCACGACGGCTTCCAGTGCGGCTTTTGCACGCCCGGTCAGATCATGAGCGCGATCGGCCTCATTCGCGAGGGGCATGCGTCAGGCGACCCCGAGCGGGTGCGCGAAGGCATGAGCGGCAACATCTGCCGCTGCGGTGCCTATGCCGGCATCGTCGAAGCGGTGCTCGACGCGCAAGCCCGCATGGACAAGCTGGCCGATCGAAAGGAAGTCGCATGAACCGCTTCGATTTCGTCAAACCCACGACGATCGCCGAGGCCGTCGCGGCCGGCGCCGAGCCGGGCAGCGCCTATCTCGCGGGCGGCACAAACCTGATCGATCTGATGAAGGGCGGCGTCAGCCAGCCGGGCAAGCTGATCGACATTCACCGCCTGCCAGGGCTCGATCGCATCGAGACGCTCGCAGACGGGGGCGTGCGGATCGGCGCGCTCGTGCGCAATGCCGATCTCGCCTTTGACGCGAATTTCGCGCGCCATTATCCCATGGTCGCCGAAGCGCTGCTCTCTGGCGCCTCGCCGCAGCTTCGCAACGCCGCCACGGTCGGCGGTAATCTGCTGCAGCGAACGCGCTGCGCTTATTTCTACGACACCGCCAGCGCCTGCAACAAACGCTCGCCCGGCGCCGGCTGCGATGCGCGCGGCGGCGACAATCGAACCCATGCGATCCTCGGCTGGAGCGAAAGTTGCATCGCCACCCACCCGTCCGATATGGCTGTCGCACTCGTTGCGCTCGACGCCGTGGTCGAGATCGAGGGGAAAGCCGGTCGGCGGGAAGCGCCGCTGGCTGATTTCTACCTGTTGCCGGGCGACACGCCGAACCGCGAAAATATCCTCGCGCCGGGCGATCTGATCGTCGCGATACGGCTGCCGCCCGAAGCCGCCGCCTATGCCGCCAATTCCCGCTACCTCAAGGTCCGCGATCGCACCTCCTACGCCTTTGCTCTGACCTCGGCCGCGGTCGCGCTTTGGATCGAAAACCTGGAGATTGTCGAGGCGCGCATAACGCTCGGCGGGGTCGCTGCAAAACCCTGGCGCGCGCAAGCGGCTGAAGCCTTGCTCGTCGGAATTCGCCCCTCGTCCGCCGCGTTTGACGCCGCCGCCACGGCGGCCGTCGCGGGCGCCGCGCCTTCGGGCGACAATGCCTACAAGATCGAACTCGCGAAGCGAACCGTGCGCCGCGCGCTCACCCTCGCTGCTGCCGGAACGCCGGAGTTCATGCCCGCGCTCCCCGGCTCCCCCTTCGCGCCCGCTTTGGAGGCACGTTCGCATGTCTGATATCGCTAAAATGCCTGAGATCGCGCTCACGTCCGCCCCTGCCCACGTCCGGCACGGCTCGAACATCGGTCAACCCCAGACGCGCCGCGAAGGCGTTCTCAAGGTCACCGGACGCGCGACCTACGCCGCCGACAACCATCCGCCCGGCATGCTCTATGGCGTGCTCGCGGTGAGCGCGGTCGCGAACGGACGCGTCACCCACCTCGACGTCGAGGCCGCCAAGCGGCATCCCGGCGTCGTCGAAGTGATGACTCCGGCTAACCGGCCGCCGCTCGCCAAGGACCCCGACAATCGAGATCACCCGTTCAACTTCCGCCTGGATATTCTGCAGAACGACCGCGTTCGCTATGTCAATCAAACCATCGCGGTGGTGATCGCGCAAACGCTGGAAGCGGCTGCCGAAGGCGCGGCGCTGCTGGCGGCGCAATATGAGATCGAGCCGGCGCGCACGCATCTCGACGCCAACGAGAGTTACACGCCGCCCGTGGTCGGCATCGGCAATCCCGCCGTGGTTCATAAAGGCGACGTCGAGGCCGGCCTCGCCGAGGCTGCGGTTCGCATCGAGGCGACCTACGAAACGCCGTCGCAATATCATAACGCGATGGAGCCGCACGCGATCGTCGCGCAATGGGATGGCGACCGCCTCAGCATCGACACGGCCAGTCAGGGAATGGCGATCGCGATCGGCCGCATCGCCGGACTGATTGGAATCCCGCCCGAAAACATCCATATCCGCAGCCCGTTCCTCGGCGGCGGCTTTGGCTCCAAAGGGCTGATCTCCGGCCCGCAGGTGCTCGGCATATTGGCGGCGCGCTTGGTTGGTAAGCCGGTCAAACTGGTGGCGCGCCGGGAGCAGATGTACGGCCCGTTCGGCCATCGTCCAGCGACACGACAGACGCTCAGGATCGGCGCCGATCACGAAGGCCAGCTAACCGCGATCGCGCATCACACAAAGACCGCCACGTCTTCGTTCGACGAATTCTACGAGCCCGCTTCCGACAGTTCACACACCCTCTATGCGAGCCCTGCGATCTCGACGTCGCATGAAGCCGTGCGGCTCGATACGGGAACGCCGCTGTTCATGCGCGCGCCGGGCGAGGCGACCGGTTCGATCGCGCTCGAAAGCGCGATCGACGAAATGGCGCAAGCCTGCGGGATGGACCCGCTGGCCTTCCGCCTGCGCAACTATGCCGACACCGAGCCGATGACGGGCAAGCCGTTCTCCTCGAAGGCGTTGCGTGATTGCTACGCGCGCGGCGCCGAGCGGTTTGGTTGGTCGAGCAGGCCGCTCAAGCCGCGTCAGATGCGCGATGAGTCAGGCTTGTTGGTGGGTTGGGGAGTCGGCACCGCGACATTCCCCGCGCTGATGTTTGCAGCGAACGCCCGCGCCGTGATTCGACGCGACGGCTCCGGCGTGATGGAATCGGGAGCGCACGACATGGGGCAGGGCGCCTGGACCGCGTTCGCGCAGATCGCCGCCGACGCGCTCGGTCTTCCCATGGAGCAGTTCGAGTTCCGCTCCGGGTCCTCGGACTTGCCTGACGCGGGAATGGCCGGAGGGTCGGCGCATACGGCGACCGCGGGCATGGCGATGCATAATGCGGGCGCCGACGTGATCGCCAAGCTCGCCGATCTCGCCACACGCGACGAGCGTTCGCCGTTGTTTGGGGCCGGCAACGCAGGCGTGATCGCGCGCGATGGCCGGCTCACCCGTCGCGACGACGAGACCCGCAGCGAGAGTTACACCGATATTCTCACGCGGGCCGGAGTCGCGGAGATCGAGGGCGCGGGCAAAGCGGCGGCGGACCCCGCGATGACCTCGACTTACGCGATGCACGCGCATGGCGCCGTATTCGCCGAGGTGAAAGTCGACCCTGATCTTGGACAAATCCGCGCCACTCGACTTGTGGGCGCATTCGCGGCGGGCCGCATCATCAATCCGCGCATGGTTGAGAGCCAGTATTTCGGCGGCATGATCTGGGGCGTGTCGTTCGCGTTGCACGAGCAGGCGATCATGGACCGACGCAGCGGCCGGATCATGAACGCCAACCTTGGCGAATATTATGTGCCGGTGAATGCCGACGTCCCTTCGCTCGAGGCCATCCTGGTTGAGGAGCACGACCCTTACGTCAACGCACTCGGCATTAAGGGCGTCGGCGAAATCGGCGTGACCGGCACCGCTGGCGCCATCGCCAACGCAGTCTGGCACGCCACAGGGGTGCGCGTTCGCAATTTCCCGATCCGGCTGGAAAGCTTGCTGGGGTGAGAGGGTTCGCCTCCTTGAGGAATCAAGCGATCCCGGGGCTGTGTAGTGGCCTCGGGAAACTCCAACCAATCATCACAATGAGAGCTGAGATCACTCACCAGATTTTTCGAACGCCTTGCGGGCGATCTGCATAGCAGTCATCGCCGGCGGCCAGCTCGCATAGAAGGCTATCCTAGTCATTGCTTTGCTCGATGACTTTTGCCGCGCTTACTTATCCACCCCAAACCCCTGCGCCTTGAAGATCGCCGCGGCGGCCGGCGACTTCAGGTAATCAAGGAACTTCGGCGCCTCGGAATTGTGCGACGTCGCGACGATTGCGAAGGGATAGGCGATCGGGGGATGCGAGTCGGCGGGGAATTCGGCGACGATCTTTACGCTGGGATCGGCGTGCGCGTCGGTTGCGTACACGATTCCCAGCGGCGCCTCTCCGCGTGACACATAACCCATCGCCGCGCGTACGTTGTCCGACATGGCGAGGTGGGGCGAGACGACGTCCCACAGGCCGAGCTTCGTCAGCGCCGCCTTGGCGTATTTGCCAGCGGGCACGGTGTTGACCTCGCCGGTCGAGAGCTTGTCGGTCCCAAGGGCCTTGGCGAGCGCGTCGGGCTCGAGCGCGAGCGTGTCGAAAGCCGCAGACTTTGGCGCGACCAGCACCAATCGGTTGGTCAGCAGATCCGCGCGAGTACCCTCGCGGATCGCCTTGCCCGCGACCGCTGCATCCATTGAGGGTTCGTCGGCGGAGCCGAAGATGTCGGCCGGGGCGCCCGCGACCAGTTGACGCGCGAGACCCAGCGAGCCGCCATAGCTGATGACTGCTTCCAGACCGCCTTCTCTGTGGTATTCCGCCGCGGCCGCGTCGAGAGCGGTCTTCAGGCTGGCCGCTGCGAATATGACCAGCCGATCCTCCGCAAGGGCGGGCAATCCTAAGGCGACCCAGACGGCAATGGCGATAGCAAAACGGCGCATGAGGCGCTCCGGACCAAACGTCGTATTGCCTGAACTATAGCGGCATGGCCGTCAACCCGGCACGCCGGGTGCATGCGGAGCCCCGCGGGCGATCGCCCGACACAGGGATTTCGCGGCCGCATGGCGCTCAAGGTTCTGGTGATCGACAATGACCTGGCGCGCGCCGGCTCGCTTGCGCGCGCGCTGAGCGAGGCGGGGTTCGACGATGTGTCGCACGCCGACGCGGACACCGATCTTGTCGAGACCGTTCGGGCGCGAGCCCCCGACCTGGTCATCATCGATATGGCGCTACCGGATCGCGACACGCTCGAAGGCGTTCGGATGCTTTCCGTGCAGGCGCCCCGGCCGATCGTCATGTTCGCCGACCAGGAGGATCCCGGTTTCGTCGAGGAAGCGATAGCGGCCGGCGTCTGCTCCTATAATTTGTCGGGCGTGTCGACGCGGGAAATGAAAGCGATCGTCGCTTCGGCGGTGGCGCTGTTTCGCCGATACGCCAGGATGGAAACCGAACTTACGGCCGCGAAAGCCGCACTCGAGGAGCGCCGCGTGATCGAGCGCGCCAAGGCCTCGCTGATGGCGAAGAATGGGATCAGCGAGCCCGCCGCTTACAAGCGTCTCAGGACGCGGGCGATGAACGAGAACCGGCGCATCGTGCAAGTCGCCGCGAAGCTTTTGGAGGAGGGCGGGGATGAATAGGCAGGAAGTGACGTGCGGCTGTCTTGCGCGCCGACCTCGCGCTGTCCTTCCTTCCCCCTCCCCCCTCGTGGGGGCGGGCCGGGGCGGGCGGCTGCTGCGACACGCTCGGCGCCGTGTCGGCCTAGCCAAACCGTCCCCCCACCCTAACCCTCCCCCACAAGGGGGGAGGGGACACGACCACAGCGATCCCCCTGCTCCCTCTCAAACGATGCGAGCACGACATTGATCAGCGACCCGATCCGCATCGGCGTCCTGCGCTTGACCGATTCCGCGCCCGTGATCGTCGCGCATGAACTGGGCTACTTCGCCGACGAGGGCGTCGAAACCATTCTATCGGTGGAGCCCTCCTGGGCCAATGTCGCCGATAAGCTGGCCTATGGCGCGCTTGAGGCCGCCTGCATCGTGCCGCCGCTGGCGATCGCGGTGTCGCTCGGACTGCGAGGGACGGCTCGCGGCCTCATCGTTCCCTACGCGCTGAGCCTGGGGGGCAATGCGGTCACGATCGCCAGGCCGTTCGCGGATGCGGTGAAGGCGGATGGCGGCGACGCCGGCGCGGCCTTCGCAACGCGCGTGCGCGGCGCCTCGCGCCCCAAATTGTCGACTGTGCATGAATATTCCACGCATAATCTGCAACTTCGCTATTGGCTCGCGACGCTGGGGCTCGCGGCCGAACGCGATTACGAGCTCGTGGTGACGCCGCCCGAGCGAACCGTCGAAGCCCTGCGCGCCGGCCGCATCTTAGGATTCTGCGCCGGGGCGCCTTGGGCCGAGGTCGCGGCGCGGGCGGGCGTTGGCGCGACGATTGTCACGGGCGAACAGATCTGGCGTCACGCGCCGGAAAAAGTGTTCGCGTTGCGCCAGGATTGGGCGGAGGCTCATCCAAACGAAACATCCGCCCTGCTGCGCGGGCTCTATCGCGCGTCGCGCTTTTGCGACAAGCCGGAAAATGCGGCCTATGTCGCGGCGCTGCTGGGCCGGCGCGCCTATCTCCACATCGAGCCGCACGCGATTCTCGCTTCGCTGCCCGGCACGGCGGGCGCCCGCTCGCCCCTGCTGTTCCACCGCCATGCCGCGACCTATCCCTGGCTGTCGCACGCGCGCTGGATGCAACGGCAGATGGCGCGCTGGGGTCTCGTCGCGGATGACCCGCGCGCCCGCGCAGAGGCAGTCGGCGTGTATCGCCCGGACATCTACGCCGCCGCTTTGGCGACCGTGGGCGCGCCGATACCCCTATCCGGTATAAAGCCGGAAGGTGGACATAATATAGCGTGGCGGCTCGAAGCGGTCCCGACGGCGATCGAGATGGAGGCCGATGCTTTCTGCGACGGCGCCAAATACTAGGCGCCTGCTGCAAATTTGTGCGGCGCACAAAATGTCATCGCGATGACGCTGGTTGTCTACCTGAAAGTTAACGGGGCTAGTTGGTCCTAGACAAAATCATATGTTTACATGAACTTAGGCGCCGGGCGTTGCGCGAGCCGCGCGTCGCAAACCCTATTGGCTCAACTTGGCATGCAGCTTGCGAGATGCTTGTAGCTCCAGGCTTGGGGCTGACGCTGCGCCAACGATGGCGCGTGTCACAGCCGGCGATCTATTCGCCGCCTTCGCTCGAGGCGAACCAAAGAAGGTTCGCAACCAGACGTCAGGGTCTGGCGGCGCTTTGAGGCGCCGAGCTTGAAAGCGTTCATACAATGACCCGCGATTTTTTCCGCTCGGGGCACACCCCGACACTCATCGCCGCCTTTCTCTACTTTGACGTCAGCTTCATGGTCTGGGTTATCCTTGGCCCGCTCGGCATCTTCATCGCCAAGGACCTTCACCTCACGCCCGCGCAGAAGGGCCTGATGGTCGCGACCCCGGTGCTCGCCGGCGCCGGCTTCCGCCTCCTGAACGGCTTCCTCTCTGATACTTTGAAGCCGCGCCTGACTGGCGTCATCATGCAGTGCGTCGTGATCCTCGGCCTGATTGCGGCTTGGTTGATCGGCGTCGACTCGTTCCAGAAGGTGCTCACCCTCGGCATCGTGCTCGGCGTCGCCGGCGCGTCGTTCGCCATTGCGCTGCCGCTGGCGTCTTATTGGTACCCCGCGCGGCATCAGGGCACGGCGCTGGGCATTGCAGGCGCTGGGAATTCCGGCACCGTGCTCGCGGCTCTGTTCGCGCCCTCGCTGGCGCTGGCGTTCGGCTGGCGCAATGTTCTCGGCCTTGCCGCGATCCCGCTGACGATCGTGTTGATCGCCTTCATCTTGCTCGCCAAGAATAGCCCGAACTCACCGCCGCGCCGCACCTTGAAGAACTACGCCGATATTCTCGCCATGCCCGACGCCTGGTGGCTGATGGCGTTCTACTGCGTCACCTTCGGCGGTTTTGTCGGCCTGTCCTCGTTCCTGCCGATTTACTTCAACGACCAGTACGGTCTTGCCCCCGTCAACGCGGGCTACGCGACGGCCGCCTGCGTGTTCGCTGGCTCGTTCCTCAGGCCGGTTGGCGGCTTTCTCTCTGATCGCGTCGGTGGCGTGAAGGCGTTGTCGACCGTCTACGGCCTCGTCGCCGTGCTGCTGCTCATCATCAGCCGCGGCCTACCGAGCCTCTACTACGCGCTGCCGCTGATCGTGGTGACGATGGGCGCTCTGGGCGCCGGCAATGGCGCGGTGTTCCAGATCGTGCCGCAGCGCTTCTCGCGCAATGTCGGCATCGTTACGGGGTTGGTTGGCGCGACCGGCGGCATTGGCGGCTTCTACCTCGCCGCCAGCCTCGGGTACGCCAAGCAGATCACCGGCTTTTACGGCGCGGGCCTCGCCATCTTTGCTTGCCTGTCGCTGGTTGCGCTCGCGGCGCTGACCGTGGTCAGCCAACGCTGGCGCCGGACTTGGCTCGCCAGCGACGTCCAACTCGCGGCAGCGGAATAAGCAACTCCCTCTCTCGCTACGCGGGAGAAGGAATCAAATTCTCATCCGATGCTTCGATGGAAGCATCAGCTTGCGAGACGCCCCATGCTCCACGTTTCCCCTGAAACACTGCAAGACAAAACCGACGCGCCTCCCCGTCCCCGCCTCGTCGTCATCGGCAACGGAATGGCGCCGGGCCGTGCGCTCGAAAAATTGTTCGAGGCCGCCCCCAACGCCTACAAGGTGACGATCTTCAACGCCGAACCGCGCGTCAACTACGACCGCATCATGCTCTCGCCCGTGCTTTCGGGCGAGAAGACCTTCGAAGACATCGTCATCCACGGCGATGGTTGGTACATCGATCACGACGTGACGCTCTACAAGGGCCATCGCGTGGTCGAGATCGACCGCGAGCGTAAGCTCGTGCGCTGCGAGCATGGAACCGTCGAGCCCTACGACAAGCTGATCATCGCGACCGGCTCCTCGCCAATCGTGCTGCCCGTGCCCGGCGCCAATCTCGCGGGCGTGCTGACCTATCGCGATCTCGACGACGTCAACGCGATGCTGCTCGCCGCCAAGCCCGGCCGAAAGGCAATCGTGATTGGTGGCGGATTGCTCGGGCTCGAGGCGGCGGTCGGCCTGAAAGAGCAGGGCATGGACGTCACCGTGCTGCATCTCATGCCAACCCTGATGGAGCGCCAGCTCGACGCTCCCGCCGGTCATCTGCTGAAGGAGGAACTGGAGCGGCGGGGCGTGAAGGTGCTGCTGCGAGCCAACACGAAGGAGATCGTCGGCACCGATCCGGCGCTTGGGCCGCCCAAGGTTTGCGGGCTCAATCTGCAGGACGGGACCGAACTTCCCGCCGATCTGGTCGTGATGGCGGTGGGAATTCGCCCCAGCGCCGAGCTTGCGCGCAAAGCAGGCCTCGAAGTCAAGCGCGGCATCGTGGTCGCCCCTGACATGCGCACCAGCGACCCCGACATTTTCGCGGTCGGCGAATGCGCCGAGGCGTCGGGCCAATGTTTTGGCCTGGTGGCGCCGCTTTACGAAATGGCGGGCGTGGTCGCGGCGCGGCTCGCGGGCGATGAGGCCAAGACATTCTCGCCGAGCGCCACGGCGACTAAGTTGAAGGTCACCGGCGTCAACCTGTTCTCGGCCGGCGATTTCGCAGAAGCGCCGGGCCGCGAGGAGATCGTGCTGCGCGACGCGTCGCGGGGCGTGTACCGCCGTCTGGTGCTCGAGGGCGCGAAGTTGGTGGGCGCGGTGTTCTATGGCGACGTCGCCGACGGCGCCTGGTTCTTCGATCATATCAAGAAGGGCGCCGACGTCTCGGAGCTGCGCGATAATCTGATTTTTGGACCCAATTTCGCCGGAGGGACCCCCCTGGACCCTACGGCGGCCGTTGCAGCGCTGCCGGATGAGGCGGAAATTTGCGGTTGCAACGGCGTCTGCAAAAGCAGAATTGTCGACACCATCAAGCTGAAGGGACTGACGACGCTGGATCAGGTGCGCGCGCACACCAAGGCCTCGGCCTCGTGCGGGTCCTGTACCGGTCTGGTCGAACAGTTGATGGCGCTCACACTTGGGGGTGACTTCGCGCCCAAGGCGTCGCAGCCGATGTGCGGCTGCACTGATTTTGGCCATGACGACGTGCGCCGCCTGATCGCGGCGGGCGTGGCCAAGTCGATCCCTGCCGTCATGCAGGCGTTGGAATGGAAGACGTCGTGCGGTTGCGCCAAATGCCGCCCGGCGCTCAACTACTATCTGGTCTGCGCCTATCCCCAGGACTACGAGGACGACCAGCAGTCGCGCTTCATCAACGAACGCGTGCACGCCAATATCCAGAAGGACGGCACGTTCTCCGTCGTGCCGCGCATGTGGGGTGGCCTGACCTCAGCCAAAGAGTTGCGCGCGATCGCCGACGTCGTCGACAAGTTCGCGATTCCAACCGTCAAGGTGACGGGGGGACAGCG
>JAYTRP010000459.1:0-3965 GCA_043746145.1 Hyphomicrobiales bacterium
TCGGCAAGCTCCAGGTCGACGGCGGCGCCGATCAAGTCCGCCGGCGCCTCCAAAAGCTTCGCTGCCGCCGGGATCAGGTTTTCGGTCGGCAGGCCGCAGTGGCCGTCGTCCATCGCTTCCGCGAGCGCGAACGAAACGCCGGCGCGCAGCCGGATCGTCGCCGTCTTCTCGACGCCGAGTTTCATCGCGATGGCGTCCGCCGTCTTGAAGCCGATGCCGCGGATGTCGCGGGCCAGCCGATAGGGGTTTTCGCTCATCACCTGCACGGCGTCGGCACCGTAGGTCTTGTAAATTCGGACGGCGCGCGCGGTGCCGACGCCGTGCGCGTGCAGGAAGGTCATGATCTCCCGCACCATCTTCTGCTCGGCCCAGGCGTCCGTGATCCTCTTGGCGCGGACGGGACCGATGCCCGTCACCTCCCTGAGCCGCGCTGGCTCGACCTCGATGGTGTCGAACACCTTGTCGCCGAACGCCTCGACGAGTTTTTTGGCATAGACGGGGCCGATGCCGCGCACCATCCCGGAGCCGAGATATTTCTCGATGCCTTCGATCGATGTCGGCGCTGAGCTCTTGAGGAATCGCGCCTTGAACTGGAGGCCGTGGGTGCGGTCGTTGGCCCACTCGCCGCTGGCGGTGATCCATTCGCCGGCGGAGATCGCTGCCGCCTGGCCGATCACCGTCACTAGGTCGCGCTGGCCGCGCGCATTCGTGCGCAGGACGCAGAAGCCATTTTCCTCGTTGTGGAAGGTTACCCGCTCGACGAGGCCGGCGAGAACTTCTTGCGGGACCTGGTGCGCGGCGGGTTTTATTACCGCAAAGGATATCGGCCTGGCGGACGCAATCTGCAACCGGGCGGAACAAGGCCGGTGATGACGTCGCGCTTCGCGGAAAGACAACTGGGGCCACAAGCTCCGCTCCGGCCCGATCGAGATCGCCGCGGCGAACATGGATCTCATCAAAGGAGGTGATGGCAAACTGACGCGGGCCATCTCAACGTGGCCCGTGACGATCTCAGATGGGGCCGCCCGCGAAACGTTTTGTGCGGGCATAGGCGTCGACGAAGAAGGGTGCCGCCGGACTTCCGGCCCTGGCCGGGGCCGGCGGCGGATCACCGCCCCAACTGGTTGGTTGCTGGAGGCGAAGCGGCAGTCGCACGTCGCGCCCCGGGTTGGAGCGTGTCCTTACCGCGGATCAGCACCGTTGGCCGCTTGGGTTTAAGTGCTCCGCCTTTGCGCTGCTGGCCGTCTCCCAACGACGGATGATGACATCGACGTAGAGCGGGTCAAGCTCGACGCCGCGACAAATACGGCGGGTCTTCTCGCAGGCCATCAGCGTCGATCCCGAGCCCAGGAAGGGGTCGAGGACAATGTCGCCAGCGTTGCTGAGATCCAAAATCGCGTCGGCGAGCATCACGGTCGGCTTGACGGTCGGGTGGTCTCGCAGGCCGCGACGCGCGTCCGAGCCGCGAGACGAAGCGCCGGGATATGTCCAAACGTTCGAGCGCCAACGCCCTTTCTTGCCCAGCTCGACGTTGTTGACGTGCGGCGCATCTCCCTTTTTGAAGAGCGGCAGCAGCTCGTGCTGGCTGCGATACAGCGAACCCATGCCGGCGTTGGTTTTGGACCACACCACGAGATTGAGCGGCTTGAGCGAGAGCTGTATCGCCGCAGCGTGAACGTTGGGCAGGCCGCGCCAATCGATGAAAGAGCCGATCACGCCACCGTCCTGGAGGACGCTGAGGGCGGCGACGAGCCAGTCGCGGTTGAACTGCAAAAACTCAGCGTCGCTCATCTCGCCGGAAGCCATGGCGAACTCGCGGTGCGCGCCTCCAGTGACGTGCCCTCCAACGGGAACATTATAGGGCGGGTCGGTCAGGAGGACGCGCGCGGGGCCGTCGCCATCCATGAGCCGCTTGATGATTTCAGGATCACGAGCGTCGCCGCAAATTACGCGGTGCGCGCCCAGTTGAAAGAGATCGCCGGGCTGAGCCATCCCCTCCGTGGCGCCGTCTGGCTCAAGAGGGCCGGCTTCCGTCGCCTCGATTTCATCGCCGATCAGAACGTCATCGATCTCGCCGATGCTGAAACCGGTGATTTCGAGCGGGGCGTCGGTAAGAATCAACTCTTCAAATTCGATCTTGAGCTCATCGAGATCCCAAGCCCCCTTTTCGCCGAGCCGGTTTACGGCCAGGCGCAGCAGCCTCTGCTCTTGCTCGCTCAGATGCTCGACGCGAACGCACGGCGCTAAAGCGAGCCCAAGCAGCTTGGCCGCCTCCAGACGCACCTCGCCGTCGAGCACCAGATTGTTTCTGCCGACCAATATGGGATCGCAAAAGCCGAGGGACGCGATGACGTTTGCGACCTCGCGAACATGCGCAGGGTCCACCCGACGAAGCTTTCGCGGCGACGAGCGTAAGGCCTTTACCGGCAGGTAAGCCAGCGTAAGCTGCGGCAGAAGATCGTTTCGGGGGGATGGTGAGGCGGAAGTGGCGGCGAGCCTGCGCAGGTCATCGCGGCGACATCTGCCCTTGGTCTTCAGCTGCTCTGGTAGCGAGGATGGGATACGAAGGGGAAGGCGCGAGTGCATGATTGAAGCTTTCTTTTCGAAATGCCAAGAGAGACGGCGGGTTGAGCCGTGGTTGCGGGCGGAGTCCGCGGGGATAAACTCTGAAAGCTTTCCGTCAAAACCAGCGGTTGCGGCGGTTCGCCAAGGGCAAGCGCCGAAATTGATCGGCCATCTCCTGCGTGATCACCAGCGGGAACCTGACGTTCTTCTCGTCGAGGGCCTGGCTAATCAAGTCAACCCGGTCGTCATGCCGGGCGCCCGGGAAAGCGAACAGCGCCGCGTCGCCCGAACTGGGTTGAACGCTGGCTCGTCGAAAGCGAGGCGGGTGGCGCACAATCGCCTGGAGATCCCCCATATCGAGCCTCGCCGCGGATTACCCTTCCGTCTACTCCTATCAGCAGTTGATCGCAGAAGCCGAGCGTCGCGATATACACCGCCACTTCGCATATGTGGACCTGTTCGAGGCGGCGTAGTTTTGTCGCTGTGGGCTGAAGGTCAGATAGGCTCACATATTCAATTGCGAATAGGGGCGGCGGGTCGTTTTGGCGAAATTTCAAAGTCGCAACTTGCGACGCCTTGGCCATCTTTTCCCGGCGGTTTCGATTTCGGGTTCTCAGCTGTCGGTTTAGTCCCCGGGGCGGCTCAAGCGCTTGCGTTCGTTCGGGCATCTGTCGCTTTCGTCAAGAACTATGTGTGGAGCAAAAATGGAGCGACGGTGCGCTCCATGCATCCCGTCGCACTCTCGGGCTTCTAGATAAACTTCTAGTCTTCGCTCTTCTCGGGGTCGTCGCGACTCTGCTCTTCTCTGATACGCACCGCCAGAGCGTCTAATTTTCGCTCAATGGAAGCTCGGGCTTCTGCAGCTGCAATTTGATCCCTTTCCAAATTGGACTTTGGCAACTCGCCTTCGCTGATTTGCCTACAGATCTGCACCAGCAACCGCAGCGCGCCTAAATCGCCACGCATAGCTTTGTTTGCAAGGCCAAGAAGACCCACCTCTATTCGACTTACACGCCGCGTCCGCCCATTTTCCTGAACTGTGACCAACCCCTCGATGACGTTTTGGGCGATTTGGTTCACCGATTTTGCGCCACGCGGACGACCGCGGGGGTTGCCGCTTTGGCCTGGCGCAAATCTCGTTTTTAGGGGAGGCCGTCCGTAACCGACTTTGTAGTCGGGCGCGGAACGCGTTCGCTTTTTTGGCATTGCCGTAGCTCCAAATCTGGGGAGCTACCTAGTAATACCGAAAAAGGCAGAATTCTTTAGATTTAATTGCCGCCTTTGCGTCGAACGGTCGGACGACTATTTCCACTCGCCAATATTTCAGCTGCAATCTTATCAAGTTGCGGAACAATTGCCTCATATATGGACCGCGCAACGAAGCCCGGAGGCATCGGTTG